>CAJXNE010000127.1 GCA_913056285.1 uncultured Zetaproteobacteria bacterium
TGTACAGGAAAATGGTGCGTCTGAAATCGCGGTTGGCGCGCTGGGCGAATTTGTCATGGAACAATTGCGTGATCTCGATGGCGTGGCTTATGTGCGATTTGCTTCGGTGTATCGCGAATTCAAGGATGTGGATGAATTTCTGACTGCTGTGAAAACGGCAGTAGGTAAATAGGGAGATAATATGGCGATGAAGATAGCAGTGTTGCCGGGCGATGGCATCGGGCCGGAAATTGTCGGAGAGGCAGTGAAGGTTTTAGAGGTATTGAACCGTTCATTTGGATTGGATGCCTCCTGGCAAGAGGGCACGATTGGCGGCATTGGTTATGATATTGATGGCGACCCGTATTCCGAGGCCACGCGCAAACTGGCGCATGCTTCCGATGCCGTACTGCTTGGCGCTGTTGGCGGCCCCAAGTGGGAAGCGCTGGATAAACCGATGCGACCAGAAGCTGGATTGTTGGGCATTCGCGAGGATCTTGGCCTGTTTGCCAATTATCGCCCGACCAAAGTCCATTCCCAGTTGCTTGATGCCTCCACGCTGAAGCCTGAAGTGATTGACGGCGTCGATATTCTGGTGGTGCGTGAACTCGTTTCCGGTGTGTATTTCGGCCACCCGCGCGGCATTGAAACGGTGGACGGCGAGCGCCGCGGATTCAACACCATGGCCTATACCGAGTCTGAAGTCCGGCGCATCGGGCGCACGGCTTTTGAGGCTGCTCGTTTGCGCTCAGGCCGGGTCTGCAGTGTAGAAAAAGCCAATGTGCTGGATGTGTCCGAACTGTGGCGCAGTGTGATCATTGATTTGCATGCGTCGGAATTTTCTGATGTCGAACTCTCTCATATGTATGTCGATAACGCGGCCATGCAGTTGATCCGTAATCCGCGTCAGTTCGATGTGATTGTCACCGGCAATTTGTTCGGCGATATATTATCCGATGAAGCATCCATGCTGACCGGCTCGATTGGCATGTTGCCGTCGGCATCGATTGGTGAAACATTCGCCATGTACGAACCGATTCACGGTTCCGCGCCGGATATCGCCGGACAAAATAAAGCCAATCCGCTGGCGACGATTCTGTCGGTGGCCATGATGCTGCGTTTCTCGCTGGATCGAGCTGATCTGGCAGAAAAAGTCGAGCAGGCGGTGGATAATACGCTGGATGCAGGCATTCGCACGGTCGATCTGGCCTTTGGCGGCGAAGCTTCGGTTTCATGTTCAGCCATGGGTGATGCCGTTTGTGCGGCTCTGGAGGAGTTAGCCTGATGAGCGAGCGTTTTATCGAGGAAAAAGACGGGTATCGTGTCGCGGTTGTCGGTGCGACCGGCGCGGTCGGTGCGACCATGCTGGAGATTCTGGCTGAACGCGATTTTCCTGTCGCCGATCTGATTCCACTGGCATCGAGCCGTAGTGCTGGTTCCATGATCGAATTCAAGGATGAGGAATATACCGTACAGGATTTGGCAACATTCGACCCGAGCGGCGTTGATATTGCGCTGTTTTCCGCTGGCGGCGGCACATCTAAGGAATATGCACCGCGTTTTGCCGCTGCGGGCTGTTATGTGGTGGATAACTCCAGCGCCTGGCGCATGGATGAAGAAATCGCCTTGGTGGTCCCGGAAGTGAATCCGGAAGCATTGGACATGGCGCGCGACAATAAAATTATTGCCAATCCAAACTGCTCGACGATTCAAATGGTCGTGGCTTTAAAACCGCTGCACGATGCTGTGCCGATTGAACGCGTGGTGGTTTCCACCTATCAGGCTGTGAGTGGGGCGGGCGGAAAAGCCATGGACGAACTGGCCAAACAGACCGGCCAGTTACTGAACTCACAGAGTGTGGATGTGGATGTCTTTCCGGCCCGTATTGCATTTAACGTGATTCCGCATATCGATGTGTTTATGGATGATGGCTATACCAAAGAAGAACGCAAGATGATGGATGAGACCTGCAAAATCATGGGTGCAGATATTGCAGTGACTGCAACCACGGCACGCGTACCGGTATTCTATGGTCATTCCGAATCCGTCAACATTACCTTCGACGGGCCGATGAATGCAGAAACGGCACGATCTGTGCTTGCAGGTGCTGATGGTGTGTGCGTAGTGGATGATCCGTCGAGTGAAGATTATCCGATGCCGAGCGAAGCTGCCGGCACTGATCCGGTATGGGTCGGGCGTATTCGCGATGATCATTCATGTCCGAACTCTTTGCATTTGTGGGTGGTCGCCGATAATGTACGTAAAGGTGCAGCGCTAAATGCTGTTCAAATAGCGGAAATTTTGATTCGAAAGGCATAGAACAGGACGTCTGGCCAGGACGAAGTAGAGGCGAAGAGTCGGGATGAAACGGAGGAAATGATGTGGAATAGGGTTTGGCGTACACTGGCCTTTGCGCTGCTTGCTCCTGCGCTATTGTTGTTCGCCGGAAATATTCAGGCTGCCTCGCTGGAAAAAATTGAAGTAGCCAGCCGCCTTGGCGAACCTTTTTATGCCGAAGTTCCGCTCAAACTGGAAGCCAATGAACTGGTTTCCAAGCTGTTTGTTGAAATTGCAGCACCTTCCGACTATAAAATTTTTGAGGTCTATCGCGACCCGATCCTCAAATCGATTCGTGCTGATGTGGCCAGCGATAAACGCGGCGTGCGCGTAGAGCTGACTTCCCGCAGCAGAATCAAGTCTCCGTTTTTTAATCTCGTACTGAAAATTCGTTATGGCCGTGTATCACATTTCAAAAAGTTCCCGGTGTTTCTGGATGTGGCCAAATCGATTCAGCAGGCGGCTACCATGGCACCGCAGCCAAGTGTTGAAGCAATCAAACAACCGGCTTCACAGGCGCCGGTTCAAACAAGCCTGACTAAATCTGCCGGTCAGGTATTCATGCCCGAGCCGTCAACTACGGATGCAGCAATCGTTAAACCGGAACCCACATACTACGAAGGCTGGGCCAGAACAGACCGTTACGGCCCTATTGTCAGAGGCGATACCCTTTCAACTGTTGCCGAGCGACTCAGAATTGATCACCGCTATACCCTTAATCAGGTCATGCAGGCTTTGTTTGAGAAAAATTCCAGCAGTTTCGATCAGGAAAATGTTAATCTGATGAAAGCAGGTTCGCACCTGAACGTGCCGACTGCTGCCGAAATCGAAAAGCATAACAAAGCAGAATCAAAACACTTTCTTGCTGAGCAGGAGAAAATCTGGAAGAAGCTCACGCAACAACCGCGCTATGCTGCTGAAAAAGAAGCCCAGCGTACCCGTTATACGAAACGGATCAGTGTAGGTGAACATGCTGATGGCGTGGCATCAGCTCCGGAAGCGACAACAAATGGTGCAGATAAAATATCTGCCGCACAAAGCAGCCCGGAGGATCAAGCCCAAGCAGAAACAGCGGTCAGTGAGGAAAAACCAGCAGCAGTAGCAGAATCTCCGGCATCACCCACAGCCAGTCAGTCTGCTGAGATTGCTGCTGCTGTTGCGCAATCTCAGGCTGAGTCCGGTCAGGCCCTGGATGATTTACGTCAACAAAATACGTTGCTTCAGGAACAGTTGAGCAATAACCGCAAAAATATAGAAACGCTGAATCGTAACATTGAAAATGATGCTGCCACTGCGGCCGCAACACAGGCCCATTTGGAAAAACTGGAAATCCTGATTAGCCGCTTACAATCAGAGTTAGAGAAAGTAGACCAGCAAAAGTCATCTCCATTGGCTGCCGGATTGGACTGGATCATGTGGTTATTGATTGCTCTGGTGATCATCTTGCTCGGCATTGTCGCTATGCTGATGCGCAGAGAACCTGCTCACCCCGGCGTTGCAGTGGCTCCTTCTACGCCAGATCACTCAGCCGGGATGGAATCGGCAGAACAAAGCGAAGCGCTTGAGTCAGTTATTGAACATGAGAATGATGGTATTGAAGCGGCAGAATCTGAGACGCCGTCATTCAAAGAAACTACGACGATTGATTCTTTGCCGGTGTTTACAGATGAACTCAGTGATACGGATACCGCAGAGCTGGAACCGTTCGATACCGATGCAAGCGCTGAACCTGATCCGGATATTGATTACATGGCCGAGGCGGATGTATATATCCGCTACGGCATGGAAGACGAAGCCATCAAGCAATTGGATATGGCGCTGCGTTTGCAGCCCGATAACGTTGAAGCGCATATCAAGAAGGCAGAATTACTGCTGGGCAAGAGTGATCGGTCAAGCCTGGATGAAGCTGTAGCCGCAGCAACCATGACGCTTGCGCCTGTTGATCTGGATCGATTTAAAGCCTCGATTGAAAAGCTGGGGGCGGAAATCGGTCAGCATGTTGCTGAAGAACCTGAGATTCCGGAGCAAGCGGAATTTGGCGAGACTGTACAGGATACTGTACCGCTGGATGAGTCTGCTGCTGATGATCTGGATTTCGATCTGTCTGATCTGGATGTACCGGATATCGATAGTGATAAACAACTGCATGAGCAAGATGAGGTTGATGTTTCAAATGATACGCCGGACACAACAGGCCCGCTTGATGCTGCCGCAACAGATACCTTACCTGAATTCGATGTTCTGGGTGGTGCGACTCAGGAACTGGATAACTTATTAACTGAATTTTCGGATCAGGACATCGTAGAAACGGAATCTGACGTATCTCAGACAAATGAGAATGTTGAAGATGACCATTCCCTGGAAGAAGCAGGCTCGACCCGCCACCTGGATCAACTGCTCAGTGAATTTGAGGATGAAGACGACATTAGTTTTGCCGATACGCAGAGTGGTTTTGATGAATCTGTGGTTGAACAGGGAAAAATCGAAGCGGATGATGCGGCATTGGTGCCCAGTGAATCCAGTGCCAATGAATCAGGTGAAATTGATATTGATCATGAAGCTACGCAGGAGTTGGATGGCTTGCTGGCGGAATTTTCCGATACTGATGAAAACCAGCTTGTCATTGGAGATGAGGGTGGTGAACTGGATCAATCACTTTTTGAGACCGCAGAAAGCGCCTTACCGCATAACGACACTGACACGATTAGCTTGGATACCGATCATGGCGCAACGCAGACATTGGGTCATCTGCTTGAAAAGTTTAACGAAGAAGAAGATGATGATGAGGAAAACAAAAAGGGTTGAGTTACTCCGGCATCAGTTTCGATGTCGATCATGTCGGTAACGTAACCGGCTACCGACATGCATACGACACCACCAACGCAACGCGGCATGAGCATTCCTGAAATCTTTTTTGGCAGCTATGTTGTATCCAGACTGATGATGGGCTTCGGCCTGTTATTCCTTGCTGTTTCGGCCACCTCGCTTTGGTTTGCTTTGCTATTGGCAGTGTTTGCCGCTGTCATCGTTCGCTTGCTGGATGGAGACTGGCGCACAAGCTTCAGGTTATTGCGTTTGTTACGCTGGTTTATCATTCCCATCCTATTGCTGCATATGCTGTTTACACCCGGCCAGTTATTATTACCGGGCTTGCCCATTGGTGTGAGCCGGGAGGGTTTAATGCGAGGACTGTGGTTGAGCGTTCATCTGGCAAGCATGTATGCCATGGCCATTCTCATGTTTCGTCTGCTCAGCCAGGCTGAATGGCTGCGATTGATCATGCGCTTACCACATTCCGGAGAGCGATTAATGATTCAGGCATTCATGATGATGTCCATGAAACAACAGATGGGAACACTGCTATTGTATTTGCGCCAACAATTGCGCTTACGATATGGCTGGAAAAAATTACCGGCATTATTGATGACTGCATTCCGCCATGCTTTGGCAGATGCATCCATACATGCGCAAATACTATGGTTACGCTGGCCACAATACCCATCCGTGCTTGCAACTGTAAGCGCTGAAAACAGCATTTCCACTGCGAATAAACGGCTGTTTTCCATCTTGTGGGCGAGTTGTGGCGGCATCAGTCTGTTATTACCATGGCTGACATGAAGCAACGCATTGCCATGGCACTGGAATTTGATGGTCGTCCGTTTCACGGCTGGCAACAGCAGAATAATGCCATATCGGTACAAGCCTGTTTGCAATCGGCTTTATCGAAAATTGAAGGAGAACCGGTTTCAGCCATTGCCGCAGGGCGCACA
>CAJXNE010000128.1 GCA_913056285.1 uncultured Zetaproteobacteria bacterium
AGGGCGGGATTCTCGCTCGCCAATGCCCAACCGCCAATGGCCACGCCGTCAGTGATATTGATATGCACGCGACTGCGGTAGGTTAGCCCCAGACTGAACTGCTGGCTGCGCCACATAACGCTGGCAGTGGCGCCCCAGCCGCCCTTGTTTTTGGCTTCCAGTCTTTGAAATAAATTATCCAAACGGATATTTTTCAAATAGACATAACTGAATCCGGTGGAAACGGAGAGTTGATGATTGAATTTAAAAATGACGCTCGGATTGATATTAACCAGCGATAATTTGGAAACTGTAGCACTGCTGGCCAGAGAACTATTTTTAGGCCAGTCGGTTTCCAGCCCAAAGGGAGCGTTGATACTGATGGATGCCCCGAGCATGGATTTTTCATCCCAATAGGTATAGTAGAGATGCGGCACGAAAAAGGTTTTACCTTCACTCTTGGTGGCAGCCTGAGCGGGTAAACCAGGCAGAGATACCGTAGCTGAATTGGGCGTATATCTAGTACCCGGTATAATAATGGCAGCATTACCCAGCATGATTTTCATCCCTGTGGTAAAGGCTGCACCGGCCGGGTTAAACCAGGCTGCAGATGCATCATCCGCAACAGCCGTGAATGCGTTACCCATGCCGCTGGCGTGCGCCGATTTGTCGCCAATCGCCAAACCGCCCGCCCAGGCCGCATGCGTCCACAGCAGCAGACAGGCCAGAGCAATATTCCATCGTTTCATTTCACTCCCAGCCTTTGCCAACACCTGATTACTCTCAATAACAGAACCACTTTGCAAATGCGTTGCGTGTTTCACCTAGCCCCTGCAATCCCCTGACATTGTAATCAAAAAAGGTAGACACCTTCAAGCGTTAGCAGCTCAACCATAAACAAAAGGAGTCATCTTTTGATGAAGTCGTAAAAAGTCCATCCATGGCCTTTTTACTTTCCTTACAAATCAATCACTTGCAGCGCAAGCTATTGATTTGCGAGCCCGTCCATGGGTGCGATGATGACTTTTTACGAAGTCATCATCTTTTCAGTGAGTAAAGCTAAAGCAAACTCTACCCGCAAGTCCATCCGAAAAGACAGGATGCCTTTAAACTGCCTCCCACTTGTACTGGCAGATGATTTTCAAGCTGACCTTTTCATGGTTACCAGAGCAATGCCACCCAGAATCATTACACTGGTCAGTGCCAGACGCAGCGTAATTGGTTCCTGCATCACTATCACGCCACCGGCCGCCGCCAGCAGAGGCACAGACAATTGCACTGTCGCTGCCGAGGCTGCGCTCATCCTGCCAAGAACATGATACCACAGTGCGTAGCCAAGACCCGATGCCAGCGCACCCGAAGCAATTGCCAGCAGAATCCCATTCATATTGCCGTGCATCATATTGATTGAAAACAATAACATGACCGCAGACATGGGCAGAGTCAGTAAAAAATTTCCGGCAGTCTGAGCCAAGGGGTGGTGCGTTTTTCTACCAAGAATGGAATATAAACCCCAGGCCAGACCAGCGCCGGCCATCAACAAAGCGCCCCACAGCGATGGCGCGCTTGCACCGGGCCATAACAGTAACAGTAATCCGCCTACTGCCAGTATATAACCTGCCCATGCCCGCATAGCAGGCCGCTCTCCGGAAAGCAGCGATGCCACCATCATGGTCAATTGCACCGCCCCAAATAAAATCAGTGCGCCAGTTGCCGTGCTAACGCTTAGATATGCAAAAGAAAAACCTGTCGCATAGATGCATAACCATGCAGCACCGGACCAACTGCCGTACTGTAATATTTTTCGCCTGCCTGTACCTCGAAATTCCGCCCGGAATAATAACAGCACCGTCAACATCACGGCACCGGATGCCAGACGAATGGCAGTAAAGCTCGCCGCATCGATAACTTCTCCCGCCAGCGCCATTCGGCATAGCACCGAATTTCCGGCAAAAGCCAGCATGGTAATTGATGTTAATAAAACCAATTGCATCGGCGTTTTATCAGCTGAAAATAACACATAAAGACATGCCGCAGCAGTCGCACATCAAAATGATTCATTACAATAATGAAATCGCTCTACCTGGCTTGCTGGCCGAGCTATCGGCTCGCTTCGTTGTCTTGACATCTGATGTGTTTATTGTTTTTATCAACCTTTATCGTTGCATCAGTGAAGAAGAGGGAGGACTCATTGTGAATAAAAGGGGTTATAAATGGTGGCTGCGGCAATACTTGCTCTAACCGCCCCGCTTCCGAATTCGACGATTGCATCAGCAGTTTATCAGCAAGTTCAGGCAGCCGGGGCATGAAATGGCTGGTCGCTTTTTATGCAAAGCCTGTTCGGGTGACTGATCGCGTAAGAAAACAGAGGTCTTAAGCGCATTTTATGCATTTAAAACATCAACGCCAACTGATTCAAACAGGTATTCTTACCGAAGCTCAGATTATTGAAGCCGAAGAGATTGCTATGTCCAAAAAGGCATCTTTGTTGGCTGCCTTACTGGAAATGGACAATATCGATGATGAAGCACTGCTAGGCGCACTCGCCATCATTTATAAATCGCCCTATCTCGATATCAGCCAGATCAAGGTTGATGATGCATTGCTGGAAAAGTGTCCGGAAAAACTGTGCCTTAACTATGCATTTATTCCCGTCAGTCAGAATGAAACAGATATCGTGATTGCCACGGCAACTCCGCTTCATATCGATATGCTCGATATACTCGGCTTCAAGCTGGGCAAACGCATTGTTACACGATTTGCCCGGCCTGATTTTATCCAGCATAAAATCAGGGAGTTGTATCAGGATTCTGATAGTGCCTTTAGTGCAGCCGTAGAAGGGCTGGATGATGAGCAAGCCTTAACGCAAGACATGGATACCACTCAAGATACGGCCAATCTGGATGAATTAAAGCGAGGCGCTGAGGATTCGCCCATCATCAAACTGGTCAACGGCGTCATTGTACAGGCCATGAAAATCGGCTCATCTGATATTCATATTGAGGCCGGAGAGCGGCAAAGTGTGGTGCGTCTGCGTGTCGATGGACGGCTCAGGCCAATGCTACATTTCCCTGTCAAGGCGCATCCGTTGGTGGTTTCCAGAATTAAAATCATGTCCAAGCTCGATATTGCCAACTCGCGTACACCTCAGGATGGGCGCGCACGCGTGAAGCTGAGGAGTAAAAGCTACGATATGCGCATTTCAACATTGCCGGCCATGCATGGTGAAAAAGTGGTGATGCGTATTCTCGATAAAGGCGGACTGGCACTAAATCTGGATGTACTCTGCTTTGAGGAACTCGCCTACAAACGTATTCGCCAGTGTATCGGTCAATCGACCGGGGCTGTGCTGGTCACCGGCCCGACCGGTAGTGGTAAAACAACAACGTTGTATTCGTTTTTGAACCATATCAATGATGATGAGATGAATCTGATTACCATTGAAGATCCGATTGAGTTTCAGATTGACGGCATCAACCAGGTTCAGGTCAACCCCAAGGCCGGCATGACTTTTTCCACCGTACTGCGTTCGATCCTGCGTCAGGATCCGGATGTGGTGATGATAGGTGAAATTCGTGATGAAGAAACAGCCGAGATTGCCTTGCATGCGGCCCAGACAGGCCACCTGGTTTTTTCGACACTGCATACCAATGATGCACCATCCACGATCACCCGATTGATCGATATGGGAATTGATCCGACCATGCTGGCTTCGTCGCTTAACCTGATTGTAGCGCAGCGGCTGGTACGTCGCCTGTGCCCGAAATGCCGGAGAGAAGGAACGGTTGAAGCTGAATTAGCTGAACGGCTGGGCATCCCTGAAAATGTTGTGATGTATGAAAAAACCGGCTGCAAACATTGCATGAATATCGGTTATAAAGGCCGCATGGGTATTCATGAAGTGTTGTATATGAATGATCGCCTGCGCAAGTTAGTCAGCAGAGGCGCAGCGGATCACGAGCTAATGCAGGTTGCCCGGGAAGAGAATATGCTAACCCTGTTTGAAGACGGGTTATCCAAAGCGCTGGCCGGACAAACCAGTCTGGATGAAATCATGCGCGTATGTACGGTGCCGGAAGGATTCCTGCTACATGAACATATGGATGAAAACCTGCAAATAATGAGCTATGGCGAGGTACAACGCAGGCGTGACAAGGCGCAAGCTCAAAATACGATCAGCACTGAACAGCAAACTGTACTGGTGGTAGATGATTCCAGCAGCGTACGCAATCTGGTTGAGTTTGTACTTGATGCCGATGGTTTTAAGGTCATTCAGGCTGAAGATGGCCAGCAGGCATGGAATTTATTGCAACGCATGAAACCAGATCTGGTGCTAACTGATTGTGAAATGCCGAATATGTCGGGCATGGAGTTGCTAAAGCATATCAGAGAACATGACCGCTTTAATGATGTGCCTGTGATTATGTTAACCGGCCGAAGAAACGAGGAAGATGAAGTCTTGGGGCTTAGAGCTGGCGCTGATGATTACATTGGCAAGCCAGTGGAACCTTTGAAATTACAGGCCAGAGTAAGGAAGACACTGAATTTATATAAACAAATTGCATCCGGAAGCAGGGATTTGCTTTGATGGTGTCCGGTGCGTTTAAAGCTGTAGATGTCAGTGTGACAAAGGCGCTGAAGATCGAAAAATCCATATGGAGTTGATCGCTCATATCCGCTCACTGGAAAAGTATCAGACACTGCCGGTTTTGATGTTGGCAACCCTGGAGTCGGATGATGAAAAACAGGGTGCGCTTACTGCCGGCGCCAATGCCTATCTGGTGATAACGCCGTCTGAACAGCGAAGATGAAAACCCTGTCATTGACGAAGCAGGCTGATCACAGTACAAATCGCACCCCGCAAAGATGCTCCCATCGTCTAGCGGTTAGGACGCTGGCCTCTCACGCCGGAAACAGGGGTTCGATTCCCCTTGGGAGTACCATCTTAACCCCAGTTATGCATTCATAGCTGGGGTTTATTTTTAAAGTGTCGCCGCTGAGTATTGAAGAGTCGATTAATGTGCGCAACATGCCTTTCTTTTTCTCGACATCGCCTTGATCAAACTGCTTTTTGTAATTGCTCAGGAATACATTGATGATCTTATCAGTTAATTCAATTGCAGCAGGTTCTGATTCATTTCTTACTTCCTCTAAAACCTTGACCAATTCAGTTCGTTCATCTTCCAAGTGGTCAATTTTATCGAGTACTGGACGTTGATACTTCATTTGCTGAGCCATGGAAAGCAGGTCACTGATCTGTTTTTCAATCGCTATGATCTCTTTTTGAACCTGTGTGCTTCGTTGTGGTTTAGCTTTCTTGTCCTTCTTGATTTGTGTTCCGATCTGCTCCTTGAGCTCCATCAATGCTTCTCGACCAAGGAATTCTTCAAATAGGAAGTTGATCACAGCCTTCTCAAGGGTTTCTTTTTTGATGCCTCGATTGCCACAGCGAACATGGCACCTATAGAAGCCGGAGTCACCATCCATATTAGCACCGCAATGACACTGCACCAATCCGGAAAGCAGGTAATGATTAACACTACGCCGCTTCCTGCTTTTACGAACCGTGGCCCGATGATTCAGCAGCTGCTCTGCTTCTTCATTGGTAATCATAGGTTCATGCGTATTCTCTTTGATGACCCATTCAGAGCGATCCTTGTACAGTGTACCACCCATGCGTTTCCCATCTATGAGTTCATTGGTACGGTTCCATACGGTATGACCGGCATAAGTCAGTGCGTTATCCTCCATATAGAGTAATGATGTAGATGTTATCTTCAGCCCTAGAGATGCGACCAGATGATTACGGGCGATATTATTAATGCGCCCCTTGAGATATTTCTGAACGGTATGAAATGTTTTGGGGTCGGGTATAAGACTGGATTTGGTGACTGGCTCACCCTCGCGAGTACCGACTACTTATTGAGCGACAATTACGGTGTCCGGTTAGCGACAATTAACTTGTCCGGTTTAAAACAGCTGTATATTGGCCTGAGAAGCAGATGGAGGTTTCTCATGCCGGGCAGTT
>CAJXNE010000129.1 GCA_913056285.1 uncultured Zetaproteobacteria bacterium
GGGAGCGATCGTGTTCGACTTGAGGAGCTGAACCCCGTACAGCTCAGTGAACTTGCGGTTGTCGTCGTTGGGCGTGTAGGCCATGAACTCCTGCTCGGCCTGCTCGCCGAGATTCCTGGTATCAACCAGAAACAGGATGCGTTTCGCGCCTGCAAACTTGAGCAGCCGGTAGATGGCGGTGATCGCCGTAAAGGTCTTGCCAGAGCCGGTCGCCATCTGCACCAATGCGCGCGGATATTCACATCTGAATGACGTTTCCAGATTATTGATTGCCTTGATCTGGCAATCGCGCAGGGCTTCGGTGGGCAGGGCCGGAATGTTATGCAACCGGCTGCGCAGGCTACTTGCCTGCTGCAAGCATTCGCGAAGCGTTTCCGGCTGATGAAAGGAAAATACCGGACGCGAACGGGGTCTTGGGTCGCGCATGTCGTGGAACCAGATAACCAGGCTGTTCGACTCGTAAATGAAGGGAAGCGGCTCCTGATTGTTCACCCACTTGAGCTTTGCCCCGGCATAATCTGTGGCCTGATCTTCGGCGGCAAGCAGATGATGCCCCTCTTCCGCGCGCTTGGCTTCGATGACGCCAACGGCTTTACGATCCACAAACAGTACATAATCGGCAGGGCCAACATCGGTGGGATATTCTCGAACGGCTATGCCAAGAGAGGCATTGGGGTTAAGCGATGACTTATCCTGAATCACCCAGCCGGAGGCAACGAGCATGCGATCAATCTGATCGCGTGCCTTCTGTTCAGGATGCTGGTTGGTGTAACTCATCAATCTGTTTCAGCCCGTATCAGGGTCGCCGCCTCTAGCTGTTGTGTATGTTTCCCCACGTTATCACCTCGCCCCAAACCAATAACAAGGCAGAGAGTAGTTTATTAGGGGCTATAAGTGAATGACAGAAACAAAAGAACGGACAGGAGCTATTTTCCTATAGCTTGTAGAATCCCCTGAATGATATCGGTCGGCGTCGGCGGGCACCCATGTATGATGACGTCTACCGGAATAATATCAGACACCGCGCCGGCGATGGCATAATTGTCCTTACCAAAGACACCGCAATTGGCAGCACAATCGCCCATGGCGACCACCAGCGCCGGTTGCGGCATGGCATCGAAGGTCATCTTTAGCGCCGTTTCCATATTACGTGCCACAGGCCCTGTCACCAGCAGCATATCGGCAAAACGCGGGCTTGCGGTGAAGTGGATGCCGAAACGTTCGATATCGTAATAGGCATTGTTGGCAGCGTGGATTTCTAATTCACAGCCATTGCAGGAACCGGCATCCACGGCGCGAATCGCCAGAGAGCCGGCAAAGCGTTTGCGGATGACAGGGTCCAGTTGCTTGCCGAGCTGTTCAATCTCGTTATTTGCCTCAGCCAGCGGCTCGGTAATCGAACCGATTTTAGTCAGTTGTCTCAGAATTCTAATCATATGTCATTGCCCGAATAGGAGCAGTTGAAAGATTTATTGTTGAGCGGGAAATCAGGCACAGGTACTTCGCGCACAGCCAGTTCCAGGCCCAGCCAGTTAATGGCAGACGGGTCGCGTACAAAATAGCGGTCGATCGCGCCGGCTTCGCCAAAACGTAGCCAGCAGGCGATTTCACCACGCCATGATTCAATGGCGGAAAACCCGGAAATGCCAGCTTCAGGTGCTTGCCAGTCCGCCTGAATATCACCCTTGGGCAGGTTTTCCAGCAGATGGATAATCATGCGGGCTGAATCAGCGATTTCTTCAAAACGCACCCATACCCGGGTGGACACATCGCCCAGTTTGCCCTGCGCTACATTCACATCCAGGTTATCGTAAGGCGGATACGCCTCTTCTATGCGTTCATCCGGATAATTGCCGGAGGCGCGACCGACATAGCCGAGCAGGCCGATATCCTTTGCATCGTCAATGCTGACCGGGCCGGAACCGATGACGCGCTCCTGAATGCTCGGGTTGTCGGCATAAATAGTACGCAAATGTTCCACTTCGGCGGCAATAGTCCGCGTTTGTTCAAGCAGTGCACGGCAAGCCTCTGCATCCGGATCAACGGCGACACCGCCGACGACAATGGCATCCATCAGCAGCCGGTGACCAAAAATATCCGCATGCAATCGCGCCATATCTTCACGTAACCGATGCATTTGTACCAACATAAAAGCGAACGCCGCATCGTTACAGATCGCACCGACATCGCCGATATGATTGGCCATGCGTTCGCGCTCGCACAATATGCCACGCAGATAACTGGCGCGCGCCGGCACATCGGTATTGGCGGCATATTCGCAAGCCTGCGCAAAGGCCCAGGCATGGCCAACAGTGCTATCGCCGGAGGTGCGTCCGGCCAGCTTAATGCCCTGTTCAGCCGTGCGTCCCTTCATAGCTTTCTCGATGCCCTTATGCACAAAGCCGAATCGCGTTTCCATATTCAGAATCTGTTCACCCACGGCTAAAAAACGGAATTGGCCGGGCTCGATAATACCCGCATGTACCGGGCCGACCGGAATCTCATACACGCCTTCGCTGCCACTGTGCAAATACGGATACTCGCCGCAGGCTTTCTCCATGCGTGTGTCGTGGGCAAAGCTGCGCAGCAAGGGGTGAGCATCTTCCGGCCAGTGCTCATGTTTCAGCCAACGGCGTTGGTCGGGGGTGTTGGTAACGGTGATGCCGAACATATCCTGCATATGACGTTCCATGCGGGAGGCGGCAATATAATGCTTGGCGATAGATGAAATCTCGCGTTTGGTTTTACCCAACAGCGTGCGCACCATGGCATGACGATGTTCGGGATGAGCATAGGCCATATAAGCATACATGCCTTCATCCTGTTCATGGCAGCCGCCCTCGGTCGCCCAGACGGCCACCAGTCGCATATCCAGCAAACGCGCTGTTTTGGCGGCCTGCTCCCAGTCCAGAATACGAATTTCCAGGCATGGCATATGGGCTGGATGATGGTCTTCCAAATATTGGGTATAGACGCCGTGATCGCCCAGTTTTTCGGCGAACCATGTATTGGCCAGATGTCTCATGCGCCACCGCCTGTTACCGTCGCCATGGTAATCAGCGTTGCAGCCTCATGATACCAGTCGGCCAGGAAGGTCGGAATCGACAAGCCCAGCAGCAATGCCAGCGTCAAATGAATATACACCGGTGTCATATTGACATGAACGTGGCGGGCATGCGGCGCAGTCTCGCCATACACCATTGGTTGCACGAAACGGAATAATCCTGCCATTGCTACCAGTAAACCAAGCAACAGCGGCACGACAGTCCACGGGTAGGATTGCAGGGCAGCGGAGAACACCAGAAATTCGCTGATGAATACCCCGAACGGTGGAAATCCGGCAATGGCCGCCACGCCGATCAGCAGCCCCCAGCCGATGCCCGGGTGATGACGTATCAGGCCGCGAATCTCAGCCATCTTTTGCGTGCCCATGGCTTGTGCGGCATGGCCAACGGTGAAGAAAATTGCCGATTTCACCAGAGAATGCACCGTCATATGCAGCAAGGCAGCAAAGGTTGCCAGCGGCGTGCCAATGCCGAATGCAAACGTCATCAGCGCCATATGTTCCACCGATGAAAAGGAAAACATGCGTTTAATGTCGCGTTGTTTATGTAGCGACAATGCTGCCACGGCCAGTGAGAACAGGCCGAAGCCCATCATGATATGGCCGGCCATATCGGTTTCAGTGGCACCATCCACCAGCATCTTGCATCGCACCAGTGCGTACAGAGCCAGATTTAATAACAAGCCGGAAAGCACAGCAGACACCGGTGTCGGGCCTTCGCCATGGGCGTCGGGCAACCATGCATGCATCGGCGCCAGGCCTACTTTGGTACCGTAACCCACCATCAGAAAACAGAAGGCGATGCTCATGACGGTAGCGTCGAGATCGGAGGCGTGCTCCATCAGTATCGTCCACGTCAATGCCTCATTGCCATGACCGATCACAGCGGATGAGGCATAGAACACCAACACCGTGCCGAACAGCGCCAGCGCAATGCCCATGCCGCAGAGAATGAAATATTTCCAGGCTGCTGCAATCGAGGCCGGGGTGCGATAGAGCGATACCAGCAACACGGTGGCCAATGTCGCCAGCTCCAGCGACACCCACAACACACCGATATTATTGGTGGTAAAGCCGAGCAGCATACCGAACTGAAACAACTGATACATGCTGTGATACAAACGCATGCGATTGGTATTGACGCGCCCATTTTCCAGTTCGTGCTGCATATACGGGCGTGAGAAAATCGTCGTGGTCATCCCAACGAAAGCCGTCAGCGCCACCAGAAATACATTATAGGCATCCAGATGGAACCAGCCGCCCATCGCATCTACAGCATCGTGACCCACCACCTGCATGGACAACAGAATGCTGAACACAAAGGTGGTCATGCCGGTCAGAATATTGAGTTTGGCCGCCAGTTCAGGATTGCGGATCAGCCCCAACAGCACACCGCCAATCAACGGCGATAACAGGGTGGCGATAAACATATTCATGTCTCGTCGTCCTTGTGAACCAGCGATGCATTCATGGCATCCACTTCCATGGAGTCGAAGGTGTTTCTGATTTCAAAGAAGAATACGCCGAAAATCAGTGCCGCAATCAGTACGTCGAAGGCGATGCCGATTTCCACCACCAGCGGCATGCCATTGGTGGCACCGATAGCGGCGAAGAACAAGGAATTTTCCACCGCCAGAAAGCCAACCACCTGCGTAATGGCTTTTTTACGCGTCATCATCATCAGCATGGCCAGCAGCACGCAGGCTGTGGCAATCGACATAGTATTGCGCGTCGCCAAATCCGATATCAACTCAATGGGCTGGATTACATGGAATGCAAACAGGGTAATGCCCAGCGCCATCAGCATGGTCAGCGCCATATTCATCATCGGTTCGACTTCGCGATGGACATGCAATTGGCGAATCACGCGCCACAGCAGCCATGGCAGCAGGAACCCCTTGAGCAGCAATGTCATCGCAGCGGAAATATATAGTTCTTCGTGACCGCTGGAATAGGCGACAACCGCCGCAGTAATCGACAGCAATACGCCCTGACCTGCAAACCAGTGGAGTACCGAAAGCATGCGATGTTGGGCCAGCAGCGCAAAAGAGACGAGCAACATCAGGGAGGCAAGGCCGTCGATCAACTGCTGGGAGAATGCGATAGTCATGCGATCACCTCCAGCATGTAGTGTGTGAGCAGGCCGAGGAATGCCAGTACAAATGCAGCACTGAGATATTCCGGCACCTCAAACAGGCGCAATTTGGCCATGCCCGTTTCCGCAATCGACAGCAGTACGAATAACACCATTAATTTTAGCAGCCAGAAGCCCAGCGCCAAAACAATGCCGGTACCATCGGCTGTGGCGGCAATGCCCCACGGCACAAATAAATCGACCAAGAGGGTGGCGAACAACACCAGCTTAATTTGCGAGGCCCATTCCATCAGCGCCAGATGTCTGCCGGAATATTCCAGCAACATGGCTTCATGAATCATGGTCAGTTCCAGATGCGTGGTCGGGTTATCAATCGGAATGCGCCCGTTTTCGGCCACCGCAATCATCAACATGGCAGCCAGAGCAAAGGCCAGTGACGGCTGTATCATCACCGGCGTATTGAGTGTATGGGTAATCATGGTGGTCAGATTGGTGCTGTGTGCGCCCAGCGATAGCACAAATACGCTGAGCAACATGGCCGGTTCTGCCAAGGCCGAAAAGGTCATTTCGCGGCTGGCCCCCATGCCGCCGAAAGCAGTACCGATATCCATGCCGGCCAGGGATAAAAAGAAACGCGCCAAAGCCAGCAGTGCCACCAGCGCAATCACGTCGGCAGTCATCGATAATGGCGTATCGACCAACAGGGCGGGCACCACGCTGGCCGCCATGATGGTGGCCGTGAATACGATG
>CAJXNE010000130.1 GCA_913056285.1 uncultured Zetaproteobacteria bacterium
GGGCGTAGCCGATTATGTGCAACGCAACGGGTGTACGCAGGTGGTGATCGGTCTGTCCGGCGGCATTGATTCGGCGCTGACTGCTGCCATTGCAGTTGAGTCGCTAGGTGCGGAGAATGTGTTGGGCGTGTTGCTGCCGTCGCGCTATTCCAGTGATCATTCCATTACCGATGCCAAAGCATTGGTGGATCATCTTGATATCAAAGCGATTAACCTGCCGATTGCCGACCCTGTTGCAACAGTCGAAACCACGCTGGCCGGCACCTTTGCCGCATGGAATAAATCGGAACCGGATATCACCGAGGAAAATATTCAGGCGCGTATGCGCGGATTGCTACTAATGGCAATATCCAACAAAACAGGGCGCATGGTATTGACCACCGGCAATAAATCGGAAATGGCCGTGGGTTACGCCACCTTGTATGGCGATATGGCCGGCGGTTTTGCGATGCTCAAGGATGTCTATAAAACCGAAGTATTCGCCCTATGCCGCTGGCTGAACCGGAACGGCGAAGTCATCCCGGAGAATACGATCACAAAACCGCCATCCGCCGAACTCAGGCCGGATCAGAAAGATTCCGATTCCCTGCCCGATTACGATGTGCTTGATGCGATTCTTTCCGCCACGATCGAGGAACGCCTTGGTGTGGACGAAATAGTGGCTCGTGGTTTTGAGTATGATGAAGTCAAACGCGTGGTGCGCATGTTACAGCTGGCCGAATACAAGCGCCGGCAGGCGCCGCCGGGCGTGAAAATTACCGAGCGCGCCTTCGGCCGCGACCGGCGCTATCCGATCACACACGGTTTTTGGGAATAGCTAACACCTGTAGCTGATCGCGACACACCGCAAGATACTTTACCAGGGCACAAAGGCCCGAAGAACAGCAGTGAAAAATTATATTTCCCTCTTTGTGTCCGGCTGACCTTGCGGTTTCGTCCTCACGCGTCAGGAGGATGTAATCAAAAGGAACAACATCACGACTCAACCCCGAAACAGGCGCAACAGGCGGGGATGATATGTTCAGTGATTTTATTGGTAGCATGTACAATGGACTCTCAGCACTGCTGTTGATGCTGCTGTTTGGGTTACTGCTGACAGTGCTGCTGATGTTTGTCGTTGATGTTACGCAAAGCCATAATGCAGTGCGGCGCAATTATCCGGTCATTGGTCGTTTTCGCGCCCTGTTCGAACATCTGGGCACATTTTTCCGGCAATACTTTTTTGCCATGGATCGCGAGGAGATGCCGTTTAATCGTGCGCTGCGCGACTGGGTCTATCGCGCCGCTAAAAATAAGGACAGCACCATCCCGTTCGGTTCGACGCGCGATGTCACTCCCGTCGGCAGTATCTCCTTTGTAAATTGCCCCTACCCTACTCTGGATACCGATGCTGTTCCGGCCCAAAGCATGATCATCGGGCCGGATTGCCCGAATCCATTTGAAGCGAGCAGCCTGTTTAATATTTCCGGCATGAGCTACGGGGCATTGTCCAAAGTGGCCGTGCAGGCGCTTTCGCACGGGGCGGCCAAGGCCGGATGCTGGATGAATACCGGCGAGGGCGGCCTGTCTGCGCATCATCTATCCGGTGGCTGCGATATTGTGATGCAGATCGGCACAGCAAAATACGGCGTACGAGATGAGGCCGGCGCGTTATCAGATCAGAAATTACGTGAAATCGCCGCCATTGATCAGGTCAGAATGTTTGAAATCAAGCTCAGTCAGGGCGCCAAGCCGGGCAAGGGCGGTATTCTGCCGGGATTGAAGGTAACAGCGGAAATCGCCGCGATTCGGGGAATACCGGTTGGGCAAGACTCGATCAGCCCGAATCGGCATGTCGAAATCGATAGTCCGGGCGAGTTGCTCGATATGATCGCCCGTATTCGCGAGGTCACCGGTAAGCCGGTCGGTTTTAAACTGGTGCTGGGCGGCTGCGGCGCGCTGGATGCCCTGTTCGATGAAATCAAACGGCGTGGTAATCACTCCGCACCGGATTTTATAACACTGGATAGCGCCGATGGTGGTTCGGGCGCAGCGCCTCAACCGTTGATGGATTTCATGGGCATGACACTTAAGGAAAGTCTGCCGATGCTGATTGATCATTTGGTCGGCTACGGACTGCGTGATCGGGTGCGCATCATCTGTTCGGGCAAGTTGATTACGCCATCGGGTGTGGCCTGGGCGTTGTGCATGGGGGCGGATTTTGTTGTGTCAGCGCGCGGCTTTATGTTTGCGCTGGGTTGTATTCAGGCCATGCAATGCCATCAGAACACCTGCCCTACCGGCATTACCACGCATCAGAAACGTTTGCAGCGCGGCCTCAATCCAGAGGATAAATCGGTGCGCGTGCAGCATTATGTGGAAAATATGCTGCACGATGTTGGCGTCATTGCTCACTCCTGCGGCGTGAAACGACCGCGCCAGTTACAGCGCCGCCATGCGCGCGTGGTAACTCAGGATGGTAGCAGCGCCGGACTACATATCATTCATCCGGAAACCGAAGTCGGTTTTCCGCACGGAATGCCAAAGGAGTAAGCCATGAACAATGTTGAACATTTTCCGTTAATGATTGCCGACGCGGATACAGTGAAAGCAGAGGCAAAGGCACTGGAAGTCAGATCTCCATACGATGATCAACTCCTTGCAACTGTGGCGACAGCCAATGCTGCGGCGGTGGAACAGGCATTGAGGCAGGCAAGCCGATTGTTTGCCGACCGGAACAAATGGATTGCGGTGGATCAGCGCATTGCCACGCTCGAACGTATGATTGCGCTATTGTATGAGCAGGCGGATGAGCTGGCGCTGGGCGCAACGTTGGAAGGCGGCAAGCCGTTGATCGATTCGCGTATCGAAATGGCCCGTTGTATCGACAGCATTCGCATCTGTATCGACACCCTGCGCACCGATCACAGTAACCCGCCGGTGATGGGCGTGAATGCAGCCTCGAAAAACCGCGTTGCGCTAATACAAAAAGAGCCGATTGGCGTGGTCGTGGCGGTCAGCGCCTTTAATCACCCGCTCAACCTGATCGCCCATCAGATTGCTCCGGCCATTGCGGCGGGCTGCCCGGTGATTGTCAAACCGGCGGCGGATACGCCGTTGTCGTGTCTGCGGCTGGTGCAGCTGTTTCATCAGGCCGGCGTGCCGAAAGGGTGGTGTCAGTGCATCGTGCCGGAATCGAGAACACTGGCCGAAGCACTGGTGACCGATGCGCGGGTGGCCTTCTTCAGTTTTATCGGCAGTGCAACAGTCGGCTGGCATCTGCGCTCAAAACTGGCTGCGGGCACGCGCTGCGCGCTCGAACATGGTGGCGTGGCGCCGGTGATTGTGTGCAAGGATGCGCATATCAAAGCTGCATTGCCGGGATTGATGAAGGGCGCGTTTTACCATGCCGGTCAGGTTTGCGTATCGGTGCAGCGCGTCTTTGCGCATGCCTCCATTGCACGTGAATTGGCGGACAAAATGGCGACACAGGCCAAAGCATTGGTCGTGGGTGATCCCGCATCCGATCAAACCGAAGTCGGGCCGCTGATTAGAGCCAGAGAAGTCGATCGCATCAAGTTATGGGTGAAAGAAGCCGTTGCCGGTGGTGCGAAATTATTATGTGGCGGCGATAAACTGGATCACCACTGTTATGCGCCGACTGTCCTGTTCGATCCGCCGCATGACGCCAGCGTATCCACGCGTGAGGTGTTCGGGCCGGTCGTGTGCATATACCCCTTTACAGAACTCGAAGCGGCTATTGCAGAAGCCAATCGTTTGGATGTGGCATTTCAGGCTTCGGTCTATAGCCGCAATATTGATACGGCGTTGGGCATCGCCAACCGATTGGATGCCTCGGCAGTGATGATCAATGATCATACCGCCTTCCGGGTAGACTGGATGCCCTTTGCCGGTCTGAAACATTCCGGCCTCGGCGTGGGCGGCATTCCGTTTGCGATGAATGATATGCAAATCGAAAAAATGACCGTCATCCATTCTGATGCAATTTAATCTTTTCCCCCTTTCGTGGCCTTCGTAGTGAAAAACAGGAGTCTGTTATGAATACAGCACAATTATTGGTGCGGTGTCTGGAAGCTGAAGGGATTGAATATATCTTCGGCGTACCCGGCGAAGAAAATGCCGATTTTATGGTAGCACTGGAGCAGTCTGAATCGATTCGTTTTATTCTGACCCGGCATGAACAGGGAGCGGCATTTATGGCCGAAGCTTATGGCCGCCTCACCGGCAACCCGGCCGCATGTCTGGGAACGCTGGGACCGGGGGCGACCAATCTGATTACCGGCGTTGCCAATGCCAATATGGATCATGCGCCCATGCTGGTGCTGACCGGGCAAGGATCGACGACCCGATTGCATAAAGAATCGCATCAGATTATGGATGTGGTGAGCATGTTCAGGCCGGTGACCAAATGGGCAACATCAATTCGCCATCCATCGGCGGTGCCGGAGATTGTGCGCAAAGCCGTGCGTCTGGCTCGCAGTGAAAAACCGGGCGCATGTCATATCGAACTGCCTGAAGATGTCGCCAAACAGGAAACGGATGCCGCCCCCATGCAGCCGCATCGTTATCGCAGGCCGGTTGCCGATCCGGAACAAATTGAAGCTGCCTTTTCAATGTTGAGAAAGGCCAAACGGCCCGTCATTCTGGTGGGTAACGGGTGTATACGCCACGGTGCCAGTGAACAACTGCGCCGTTTTTGCGAGGTGACCGGCGTAGGCGTGATCAACACATTTATGGCCAAGGGTTGTGTGGATGCCGATGCCGATTACTGCCTGTATACGGTTGGTTTGCAAGCCAGAGATGTGGTGGCCTGCGCACTGGATGCCGCCGATCTGGTCATCACGCTTGGTTATGACATGGTCGAATATCATCCGCACCTGTGGAATGCGGATCGAAAGAAGCACATTGTCCATATTGATTATCTACCGGCTGAAATTGATGAACATTACCAGCCGGAACTGGAGCTGATTGGCGATTTGACCCATACGCTGGCCACCATTAACGCCAATATCGAACAACTCGGGGCGGTTGAGCGCAATCTAAACCAGCAAATGGAAACGCGGCGGCATATGCAGCAGGAACTGATGCAGCATGCACATGATGTAACCGAACATACGATTCGACCCCAGAAAGCGCTGGCTGATGCCCGCAATGTCATGGGGCGTGAAGATATTCTGCTTTCTGATGTCGGTGCGCATAAAATGTGGATCGCCCGTGAGTACCAATGCCATGAGCCCAATACCTGTTTGATTCCCAACGGCTTCTGCTCAATGGGATTCGCCTTGCCCGGCGCAATCGGCGCATCGCTGGTTTATCCGGACCGGCAGATTCTGGCTATTTGCGGCGATGCCGGATTTATGATGAATGTGCAAGAGATGGAAACCGCCAAACGCCTGAACAGCAATATCGTGGTGATGGTTTGGGAAGATCATGCTTACGGTCTGATTGCCTGGAAGCAGCAGAATCAGTTTGGTCATCATACCGATTTGAGTTTCGGTAATCCGCAATGGATGTTATTGGCCAAAGCCTTCGGCTGGCATGGCCATCGGGTCGAGCAGAGCGTGGATTTACAGGCTACGCTCAAGTCAGCATTTTCGGAACCTGGCCCCAGTCTGATTGTTGTCCCCATCGACTATAGCGAGAACATGAAACTGACCGAACGGCTGGGCAATATCGTTTGTGCGATTTAGCTTACAACAAACAGTATACCATTGAGATGTTTATAAAATCGCGGAATGGTGATGTCAGCTTGACCGAATGAAGGGCCGGCAATACTCTTCGCCGCCCTCGCAAGAGGTTACCCGGTACAGGCTCGTAGCTCAGGGGTAGAGCACCACCTTGACATGGTGGGGGTCGGCGGTTC
>CAJXNE010000131.1 GCA_913056285.1 uncultured Zetaproteobacteria bacterium
TGGCAAACTTAAATGGACAGCCACGCCGGTTGATTTGATCTTCGGCTCAAACTCTGAACTGCGAGCTGTTGCTGAGGTCTACGCATATGATCACTCGAAAGAGACGTTTGTGCATGACTTTGTTGATGCCTGGGTCAAGGTCATGAATCTGGATCGTTTCAACGAGGGTTGACTCTACATTTGACTTGCAGGTGCTGTGGCCGTCGATTACTGCCACAGCACTCTAGGCATAGTTTCAACGCGTCAAAACCCATGCCGGCACATTTTGCTTGACCCTAGAGTATACTCCATGCTTTATCATTCGCCCATGAAGATTGGTGAATTATCAAAACAGACCGGCGTATCCATTGATACGATCCGTTATTACGAGCATCGCGGATTGATTCCGCCAGCTGCCCGTACGCAATCCGGCTACCGCCAGTATTCAGTCAGTGATATCACGCGACTAAAATTTATTGTACAGGCGAAAGATTTGGGCTTCACTCTTGAAGAAATCGGCCAGCTGCTTGCCATTAGCTTAAATGGGCGGACATGTTCTCAGGTTAAGGCTGTAGCACAAGCCAAGGCTGAAGAAATTGAAACACGTATTCAAAAACTGGCCCATATGCGCCAAACCTTGCTTACCCTTGCCGAACAATGTGAAAAAACAGCGGATAGCGATCCCTGTCCTATTCTGAATGTACTGGAGAATATTCCATGAACAATTCTGAAACAAAGAAAGAGAACACCCCACTCGTTGGTGCTGTTATCGCTGGAGGTCTGGCATCAGCCTGTTGTATCGGACCATTGATTGTTGTGCTGTTGGGGCTCGGTTCGGCATCGGCTTTTATCGCCATGGAACCTTATCGCCCCATCTTTGCCGCCATCACGCTTGGTCTGATTGCCTGGGCTGGTTGGCGGCACTGGCAGGGCAGGAAAGTGTGCATGGCGAATGGTTGTCCGCCGAAGAAACCGGTGCTGCTCTGGATGCTGGGTGGGTTTGCGATTCTGCTGCTGATTTCACCTTCATTACTTCCCTACCTCATTAAATAAAGGAGCTTTGTTTATGAAAAAAATGATATTGCCCGCAATACTTGTTTCAATGACTGTTATCTGCGCGCAAAACGGTGTGGCTCAGGAACAAACCGTGATGATGCATGTATCAGGCATGACCTGCGCTACCTGCCCGATCAGTATCCGGCATCGCGCCCTGCAACTTACCGGCGTGCATACCGCCATGGTTAATCTGGATACAGCTTCGGCTACGGTCACTTATGAAGATAGCAAACAATCAGCTCAAGAAATTGCCCAAGCCATCACGAAACTGGGTTATCCGGCAAGCATTGCAGGGACAAAATAATGAGCGAATCAGAAAAGAAGCGTGACAGTTCAGTTGTACCGAACGTCATTATCGGCATTGCGGCAGTTTCCGGCATCATCTGGCTGGTGATGCATTGTCCGACATGTCATTAGGAGAGAAAATGAAAAAATCCACACTACTGAAAACCGGCATTATTGGTGCCGCCATTGCTGCCTTATGTTGTTTTACGCCGCTACTGGTCGTGTTGTTCGGCGCCGTCGGACTTAGTGCATGGGTGGGGCATCTGGATGCCGTGCTGATGCCTGCATTGATCTTTTTTCTGGCTTTGATCGTCTATGCGCTCTTCAAAAAGGATAAGGGCACATGTTGCGAAACGGATCGGAAGGCCGACTGATCATGTCTTGCAGCTGTTGTCATACGAACATGAAAAAAGGGAGCAGGGCATGTCCTGCATGCGGTCAACGCTGTTTGCAGGTAAGCAGGCAAACGATGCTCCACCAGGTTCAGTTTCCGGATAATCAACATCTGGCGGAAGGCGAATATCTGTTTTGCGCCAATCGGGATTGTACGACCGGTTATTTTTCGCCATCCGTAATGATTTCCAAATCACAACTGCGGGCATTTCAACCGGGTCAAACCGCCATGCTCTGCCACTGCTTCGATATTTCCGAGGCAGCCTACCGAACTGCATTAGCAGACGGAACGGCGGCAGCCATCAAGGATTTTGTTGTTCAGCAGACGAAAGAGGGGCTCTGTAGCTGCGAATCAAGAAATCCGTCCGGGCGATGCTGTCTGGACAGCTTCCGGCAGATGGAGAAAGCCGGTGATTGCTGAATCGACCATTACCTGTCCCGCATGCGGCCACAGTAAAAAAGAAACCATGCCCGGCGACGCCTGCCAGTGGTTTTACGAATGCGAACATTGCCACACGCTACTCAAACCCAAAAACGGCGACTGCTGTGTTTTCTGCTCCTATGGCGATGTGCCATGTCCGCCCATTCAGCGGGGAAAAGATTGTTGAAATATGCCATGCTAATCACACCCACCGGAATTCACGGCATCATACCGATGTGCATCATCAACATGCCGAAAAAAAAGATATAAAACAGACATGGGATTGAATGGAGTATGATTTGTTTCCAATGATGAGATCTTTATGATGGTTTCGTAAAAAGTCATCATGAATTGCGACGTAAGTCGCGTTGAAAATACCCAACGATTGAATAACAAAAAGATAGAATCCGTCATTTTGTTATTCAAGAGAGTCCGGGATAGAAAGCATGGAAAAAGGTATCGAAGATGAGCGGATGCGATTGTCATATTGAAATAGAGCATCAGGAACAGCGGCGGACACTGATGCTGTTGCTTGCCATCAACGCTGTGATGTTCTGCATGGAATTTGTTATTGGTATGATGGGGCAATCCACCGGGCTGATTGCTGATGCTGTGGATATGCTTGCCGATGCACTGGTTTATGGCGTTGGATTATATGCTGTAGGGAAGGCTTCCAAAATCAAAATTCGTGCGGCTCATATCAGCGGAGTGTTTCAAATCATCCTCGCGTTGGGTGTGCTGGTCGATGTGATTCGACGCTATCTGTTTGGCAGCGAGCCAGAGTCGCTGCTGATGATGGTGTTTGGTCTGCTGGCGCTGGGTGCTAATATCTGGTGTCTGATGCTGATCGCCAAGCATCGCCATGGAGAGATTCATATGCGAGCCAGCTGGATTTTCTCCAAAAATGATGTGATCGCCAATGTTGGTGTGATTTTCGCAGGTGCAATGGTTTACTTGCTTGATTCGCACTTGCCCGATCTGTTGATTGGATTTGCGATTGCCCTGTTTGTGATCCGGGGTGGCCGTGCCATCATCAAAGAGGCGTCGAAAGAAAAAAACGAAATCATCGGGCATGGCTAAAGGCTCCGATTGGACATGCGTCATTCAACGCATAAGATGCGAGGATGCATTTACTTCACCTGTTTAAAGGCTTGTCTGACCCAGTACGATTGAGAATTGTTCACCTGCTTGTTCAAAGAGGGGAGTTGTGCGTTTGTCATCTGACTGATGCGCTTGCTCTGCCTCAGAGTACGATTTCCAGACATCTGAATACGCTGAAAAACTCAGGTCTGGTGGAAGCAGAGCGCAGAGGGCAGTGGGTTTATTATCGCATGCAAGATGCCAACGCACATATCGATACGATTTCAGTCCTTATAAAAGGCAGCGCTGTGGATGATGAACTGCTACAACAAGACCTTGCCAGGCTGAACGAATCGACTTGTTAACCACGAGTAAGCCATAAATAGAACTAATTGATTTACATATCCGCATATCCGGATTAGTATTCTCCACGCAAGGAGAATAATGATGTCAGATTCAAAACAATCGAAACATATTGGGCTGTTTGCCCGTTTTCTTACACTTTGGGTGCTATTAAGCATTATCGTCGGTATTGCGCTGGGTAATGTAACACCCGGCCTGTTTCATAGGCTCGGCGGAATGGAAATCGCCCATATCAATTTGCCGGTTGCGCTGCTGATCTGGGCGATGATTCTGCCGATGTTGCTCAAGATAGATTATTCGGCTTTGCATGAAGTATGGGATCATCGACGCGGTGTTGGCGTAACCGTAGCAATTAACTGGCTGGTAAAGCCTTTCTCCATGGCAGCCCTCGGATATCTTTTTCTGCGTGTGCTGTTTGCCGGCTGGCTGGATGCCGGGCAGATCGATTCCTATATCGCCGGGTTGATTCTATTGGCTGCCGCACCGTGTACAGCGATGGTATTTGTATGGTCCAGGCTGGTTGGAGGGCACCCGCAATTCACGCTTTCTCAAGTAGCGCTGAACGATGTGATTATGGTTTTTGCCTTTGCTCCGATTGTAGGGTTGTTGCTGGGTGTGGCTTCGATCACCGTACCATGGGATACGCTGTTTCTTTCCGTATTGTTGTACATTGTCATTCCGGTGTTGCTGGCTTACGTCGGGCGCAAGCTGTTGCTGGCGCAGAACAAGCTGGATGATGTGCTGCATATGATGGACCCCGTTTCCATGGCTGCTCTTCTGATGACGGTGGTGTTGCTGTTCGGCTTTCAGGGCGAACAGATTCTGGCCCAGCCGCTGGTGATCCTGCTGCTGGCTATTCCGATTACCATTCAGGTGTATTTCAATTCCATGCTGGCCTATTGGCTGAACCGCAAGCTGGGTGTGGCGCATTGTGTGGCCGGGCCATCGGCGCTGATCGGCGCCTCCAACTTCTTCGAGCTGGCGGTGGCTGCCGCCATTGCCTTGTTCGGCTTTGAATCGGGCGCGGCGCTGGCCACCGTGGTCGGCGTCCTTGTTGAAGTGCCGGTGATGTTGTCGGTGGTATCCATTGTGAATCGCAGCAAAGGTTGGTATGAACAAGGAATCGTTAAAAAATAGGGAGAAGCTATGATAATGAAAATTGATGTATTTGACCCTCCAATGTGTTGTTCAACAGGCGTTTGCGGGGCGGAGGTAGATCCAGTATTACCACGTTTTGCAGCCGACCTTGAATGGCTGAAGCAGCAAGGGATTGGTGTGACCCGTTACAATATGGCTCAGCAGCCTGCGGCATTTGTCGAGCACGCTATTGTACAAAAAGCGCTGAAGGAGCGGGGCAACGACTGCATGCCGATGATCTTGATGGATGACAAGGTGATCAGCAGCGGTGAATATCCAGATCGTGAGTCTCTTGCAGCCATGATACCGGGAGTGGATGCCGCGAAGATCGAGCCGTCAAACGGTGGCGCAGAAGCGCCCTGCTGCGGCGGTACAGGTTGTTGCTGATGGGTGCGCCATTCCCTTTTTTGCAACAGCCAACACGCTATCTCTTCTTCACAGGCAAGGGTGGCGTGGGAAAAACCACCCTCTCAAGCGCCACGGCAGTGGCATTGGCTGATCAAGGGAAGCGGGTGCTGCTGGTCAGTACCGATCCCGCCTCCAATCTGGATGCCGTTCTCAATACAAAACTGGGTGATGCACCGATAGCGGTCAATGACATGACCAATCTGGAAGCGATGAACATTGATCCGGAAGCTGCGGCTGCAGCCTATCGCGAGCGGGTTATCGGCCCGTATCGGGGAGTCTTGCCTGATGACTCCGTAGCGAATATGGAGGAGCAGCTTTCCGGCGCCTGTACGGTTGAAGTGGCGGCATTCGATGAATTCACAGCACTTCTGACCGAGGCAGACTGGACAAGTATTTATGACCATATTGTCTTCGATACCGCACCCACCGGGCATACGCTTCGGCTGTTGCAACTGCCTGCCGCTTGGTCTGGTTTTCTTGAAAAAAACACCAGCGGGGTTTCCTGTCTGGGGCCAAATTCAGAACTGAAATCAAGCCAGAAACGCTATGCACAGGCCACAGCCACATTGGCCGATGCGAGCACGACAACGATGGTGTTAGTCAGCAGACCTGAGCAGGCTGCTCTGGCTGAGGCGGCGCGCACGGCACAGGAATTGTATGATCTTGGCATCGATAATCAGCAATTGGCGCTTAACGGCGTATTTAAGGCTG
>CAJXNE010000132.1 GCA_913056285.1 uncultured Zetaproteobacteria bacterium
TTTAAACCGGACAAGTTAATTGTCGCTAACCGGACACCGTAATTGTCGCTCAATACAATCCTCCATTCTGGTAAACAAGGGCCACTATTTTATCAACAAATGTGGCAACTCTTGATAAAAAATGGGCAATGGTCAGGAGATCTGTGGAACAAAAAAAAGAATGGTGAAATTTATCATGAGAGACTCCAGATAAACCGAGTAGAACGTGACGGTGATATCATCTATGTTGGAATTTTTTCAGATTTGACAGAAGAGGATATACTGGGAGCAAAACTCAATAGAGCACAAAAACATGAAGCTATCGCATCGCTGGTTGCTGGTATCGCCCATAATTTTAACAATTATCTAACAGCTATAATTGGCAGGGCTTTTATTGGCCAACGCTCGGCAACACTGAATGAAGCGAAGCCGCATCTTGAAGATATTTCAGCCATAGCTCACCAGGCTTCAGATCTAATAGGGTCTTTGATGATTTTTTCACATGAGAGTGAACGGGAATGCCAACATTTTGATTTTTCGTCCGTGAGTGCCAATACAGTCAGGACAGCTAGCCTTGGCCTGCCTTCGGGAATTAGCTTAATCTCTGAAATTGGTTCAGATGCAATGCCCGTTTATGCCCAACAGTCACAGGTTGAGCAGATTATTTTTAACCTGATCAACAATGCTAAAGATGCTGTGCTAGGGCAAGAAGATCCTCAAATTGAAGTGGCTTTGCAACGCCATAAGAATAAGACCGAATGCCGGCAGTGCCCCATGAGCGAATGCGCAGTTAGCACCGAACAGACAGTGACACTTAGGGTAAGCGATAACGGTCATGGTATTCCTGAGCATATAAAAGAAAGAATCTTTGACCCGTTCTTCTCGACTAAACCATCGGGTTCGGGAACCGGTTTGGGCTTATCTACAGCGTTCAAAACAGTTGAACAATTTGGCGGAACCATTTTTGTGAACAGTGAAGTGGGGGCAGGAGCTAGTTTTACAGTATGTCTTCCGTTGGCCAATCAACCCATGCAGCCAGTTGGAATAAATCCTGCTTTGTCTGAAAGCAGTGAGCTGCCATGTCGAGGTGAAACGATTCTCATAGCAGAAGACGACATGGTGGTACTGGCAACAATCAGGAACATAGTGTCAGAATTTGGATATAATGTGATCAGTGCCAGAAATGGAATGGAGGCTGTAGAGCTGTTTTCAAAATATCAGGACAAAGTCAAACTGATGATTACAGACGTGATGATGCCAATTATGAATGGTGATATTGCAGCCATAGAAATTCGCAATATTCAGCCCACACTGCCGATAATTTTCATGTCCGGACATAGCGAGCTAGACACTGAGAAGGGTTGGTCTTCCGCTTACACGGCCTGCCTTGCTAAGCCTGTGCACCCAGAGATATTGAACATGAAAATTACCACTGCATTGAGCAGCTGCAGGCTGGAAGGGTAAAGAACTGATCCGACATGAACGGAGATTTATTATGGAATATCATGGACCTACGTGGGAAATTTTTTTGAACATGCACATAGAAGGCGCGCGTCTTGCAATCATGCATTTCCTGAAAATATATTCTATGTCGCATCGCTTAATTCATGCTGCAGACGCATTAAAATCACCCCACCAAGTCAACCTGACATACATCTGCAGCATGCATCAAACGCTTATCTAAGGTCGCAAGCGGAATACCCTGACGCATCGCTAAATCAAGATATGATGCATCATAGGTTGAAAGCTGCTGCTCTCTTGCCAGAAAAAGAATATTGCTCATGGCACGTTGGCGTGTTTCCGGCTCTGAATAAACAGGTAGCGATGAAAGCATCGATAAAAATCTCGTGCTATCCGCTTCACTCAATCGCCCTCGTCGTTCGGCTACCAACATTACATTTCCTACCTCCAACGGCCATATCGCTGGAACGATTGCTTTTGACCGTTGCAATGACTCCAAAATCGAATCAGCCAATACATTGGATTCATCTTCAAAACACCATGCCATCACAATGGAATTATCCAGCACAAACGTATCCGGAACATGTTTCATAAGGGTTAGCTTCGACCTTCTTCAATCATATGCTTGATAGATAACCCATTCAGGCGTTTTCCACATCGAAACTTTTTCATTCTATTGATGACATCCAACACATTTTCTCCACCCTCAACAGGCTGCAAAACGGCCACCGAATGCCCATGTTTGGTAATGGTAATTCTCTCACCACTAGCTACACGTTCAAGCAATTTGGGAAGATGTGTTTTCGCTTCATATGCACCCACAAGGCTCATATAAACCCCCTTTTATAGACTAGTATAAGACCAGTCTAAATTATTACCACTCATTGTCAAGGTGTTTTAAGACGGTAAAAAAGCTTGTGCTGTTGCATTAGATTTTATTTGTAAGAGACTAAACTGAGCATGAGCGCTACCGAAAGGCGATGTTTATGATTTACGAGCCAGCAGTTTGCGTTTGATATTATTGATGGCGGCAGTCGGATTCAGCTCTTTCGGGCAGGCTTCCATGCAGTTCATGATCTGATGGCAACGATAGAGGCGGAATGAATCCTCCAGCTGATCCAGTCGTTCACCCATGGCTTCATCGCGTGAATCGACAATCCAGCGATTAGCCTGCAATAGCGCCGCAGGGCCCAGAAAACGATCACCATTCCACCACCATGACGGGCAGGAAGTGGTGCAGCAGCCGCACAGGATACATTCGTAAGAACCATCCAGTTCGGCCCGTTGTTCGGGCGTTTGCAGGCGTTCGTGCTCCGGTGTCGGGGTTTCTGTTTTCAACCACGGCTGAATCTGGCGGTATTGATCGAAGAAATGATCCATATCAACCACCAGATCGCGAATCACATGCATCGATGGCAAGGGGCGCACATGTATCGGCTGTTTCAGACCAGCAACCGGCGTGATGCAGGCAAGACCATTGACGCCGTTGATATTCAAACCGTCGGAACCGCACACGCCCTCACCGCAGGAGCGGCGGTAGGTCAGCGTGCCATCGAGTTGCCATTTGATATAATTCAGCGCATCGAGCAATTTCATGCCCGGACCGGTGAAGGGCACTTCATAAGCCTGCATCGAAGGCGCATCGTCTTGCTCGGGATCGTAACGGAATACAGAGAGTGTGATCATATCTGCCATATCAATACACCCGCTTCTTCGGCGGAAATGATTCCACTGTCATCGGCTGCATTCTCACCGGTTTATAATCCAAAGACACTTTTCCATTGCGAATACTGGCCAGCGTATGTTTTAACCAGTCCGTATCATCACGTTCCGGGAAATCATCGCGGGCATGCGCACCACGTGTTTCTGTGCGCGCCAGAGCGCCGGCTGCCGCTGAACGCGCCAGCGACATCAGGTTTTCCAGCTCCAATGCTTCAATCAGTTCCGTATTAAAAATCCGGTTGCCATCCGAAATCACGGCATGTGATAATTCTTCAGCCAGAGCCTCCAGCCGGTCCACCCCTTCCTTCATCACTGCTTCCGTGCGATACACGCTGAAATGCTCCTGCATAATCGTTTGCATGCGCGCGCGAATATCGGCAATGCGGTTACCATCGCTGTTACCGGCTCTGCCCAGCCAGCTTTCCACCCGCGCCTCGCCTTGCTGCCAGCAGTCTTTATCCAGCGCTGGATGATAGCGATGTTGCTTCAAGCGTTTCATCACCTGATTGCCGCAAGCCCTTCCAAACACAATGATTTCCAGTAACGAGTTACAGCCGAGACGATTGGCTCCGTGCACCGAGGCACAAGCGGCCTCGCCAATCGCATAGAGGCCGGGATACGGCGTTTCCGGATTATCCCCTTCGCGATATACCACCTCGCCAAAACGGTTGGAGGGGATACCGCCCATGGTGTAATGCACCGTCGGCTGCACCGGAATCGGTTCTTTGGTGCAATCCACGCCGGCGAATCGCAATGCCAGTTCATGAATATTAGGTAACTTTGACAGAATGAGATCAGCACCAAGATGATCGAGCTTCAGCAGCGCATAATCTTTATTCGGCCCACAACCGCGCCCTTCCCGCACTTCCTGTGCAATGGCGCGCGAGACTACATCGCGACTGGCCAGATCCTTGGCAGTCGGCGCATAACGTTCCATAAAACGCTCACCCTCGGAATTGAGCAGATAACCGCCCTCGCCTCTCACCCCTTCAGTAATCAGGGGACCGACATCAGCAATGCCGGTGGGGTGAAACTGGAAGAACTCCAAATCTTCCATCGGCAGGCCGGCAGCCAATGTCAATGCGCCGCCATCGCCGGTGCAGATATGCGCGTTTGTCGTCACCTTGAAAATGCGCCCGGCTCCGCCGGTAGCCAGAATCACCGCCTTGGCCTGAAATAAATGATACTCGCCTTTGGCGATATCCCAGGCCATGACACCCTGACAGCCATTATCATCGGTAATCAGATCAAGCGCAAAAAACTCCTGATAAAAATGGGTGCCGGCGCGCAGATTCTGCTGATACATGGTGTGTAAAATAGCGTGACCGGTTCGATCGGCTACAGCACAGGCGCGTTTTGCTAAACCACCCTCACCGAATTCGCGCATCTGACCACCGAACGCACGCTGATAAATGCGTCCGTCCTCCTGCCTGGTGAAAGGCAAGCCGTAATGCTCCAGTTCTTTGACCACCAGCGGCGCAGCGCGGCACATGTATTCAATGGCATCTTGATCGCCAAGATAATCCGATCCCTTAACCGTATCGTACATATGCCACAGCCAGTGATCGGACACGACATTGCCGAGCGCGGCATTGATGCCGCCCTGCGCTGCCACGGTATGCGAGCGGGTAGGTAACACCTTGGTAATCACAGCCACCCGATGACCGGCATCGGCCAATTGCAAAGCGCAGCGCATACCCGCTCCGCCGGAACCGATAATCACCACATCGTGAAAATGATGCTCAATCTTATCTGATGAAAGATATGCCACTTAGCCTCCCCAGGCCCAGATGATGGCCAACCACCAGATGCCGAACCCAGACATCACCAGCAGCATCGCCCCGATCAGTGCGACACGCCACCCGGTCTGGTGCACATAATCCTCGAAAATAACTTTTAGCCCCATATAGGCATGAACCATCAGTGCAACAATGAGAATCGTATGCAACAGACGGGAAACAAAATGGTCGACAATATCCAGCAGGCCCTGCTGATCGATACTGCCGCTATACACTGCCGCCAGCAGGAAAAAAGGCAGTGGCAATAACAGCGCCAGCGCCACAGCAGACAAGCGCTGCCAATACCAGTCGGAGAAGCCGCCATGAGCTGCACCGGGTTCTTTGGCAAAATTCATAACAACACCGCCAGTATCAGCGAAGCAATGATACTCATTGCCAGCACAAGTTTGGCACTGTTACGCAAAGCGCTGCGGCTTTCTTCCCAGCCAGCATCAATAATCAAAAAACGAATACCATTACAAAAATGATATATCAAAGCGGAACCCACCAGCCATAAAGAGAATTGACCAAGGCCGGAATGCAGCCAATCAGATACTGCGGCGAAATTTTCGGTACTACCGGTCATGCCATGCAGCAACCACAGATATAAGGGGACAAACAAAACCAGAACCACGCCTGTGCCTCGGTGGGCAATACTGGCAACCATAGCGGGATGCCAGCGATAGACGGATAACCGGGGCGATAAAGGCCGCTCTTTACTAACAGACCGCTCGCTCATTTTGGCACCCCCTCCTTATACTTTATTGACAACGAAGCACATGATGACTTCGTAAGAAGTCATCAGAGCGCCCATGGACGGGCGCGCAAATCAATG
>CAJXNE010000133.1 GCA_913056285.1 uncultured Zetaproteobacteria bacterium
CCGCAGCAAAACCCAGTGCGGGCATGACGCTGAATTGGGTTCCAACACCAACAATAATGCTTCGTGGTTTAGCAAGCGCATCTTTCGCCTCTTCCGGCTTCATCACCAATCCAAGGGCAAACATGGTGGCGCCAAAAAACCAGAGGAAATATGCTTTGAAAATTAAAAAGGCGGGTGGAAACGCATAGGCAATCACGGCGCAGACCAGCGTCAGAATAGCCATATTGCGGGAGAGAAACTGCCAAAGCATGGTTTAGGAACTATAATAAATCGGTCATTTTCTTACGAATGGCAATGGTCGCTTCGGATTTATTCAGGGTATAAAAATGCAACCCTGGCACGCCGGCCTGCAACAGTTCGCGGCACTGTTTTACGGCCAATTCGATACCCATCGCTTTAACTGCGTCCAGATTATCCTTGATGGGCACCATCTGCTCATGCAGCCAGTCTGGAATTTTTGCGCCACACATGGAGGAGAAGCGAACAATCTGATCGAAATTACCAACCGGCATGATGCCGGGAATAATCGGCAGCGTAATTCCTGCGGCGCGGCAGTCGTCGCGAAATCTGAAAAACGTATCATTATCGAAGAAATACTGGGTCACTGCCGCATCAGCACCGTTTTCCTGCTTGATTTTCAGATAACGAATATCATCCGCCATCCCGCCCTTCGATTCGGGGTGACCTTCCGGATAGGTGGCGCAGGCAATGGAAAAATCTCCCTGCTCCCTCAGGAACGCAATCAGGTCGGTAGCATGGGAAAATCCGCCTGCTGCCGCTTCAAAATGATCCATGCCTTCAGGCGCATCGCCGCGCAGGGCCAGAATATTTTCAATGCCTGCAGCCTGATAATCAGCCAGCAGCGCCGCCAACTCCTCTTTATTGGCACCGACGCAGGTCAGATGCGCTACCGGCGACAAGCCGGTTTCATCCTTGATGCGAGTCACGATGCCTTTGGTACGATCCTGCGTGGTGCCGCCAGCCCCGTAGGTGACAGAAATATAGGCCGGATTGATGCTGCGCAATTCATTCAGGCAGTTCCACAGGTTTTCCTCGCCCTTGTCGGTTTTGGGCGGGAAGAATTCGCAGGAAATTAACGGCTTGTCGGCGCTGGATAAAATGTCAGATAATTTCATATTACAGCCTTGGCACCGTGACGCCGGTCTGCCCCTGATATTTACCGGCTTTATCGGCATAGGATGTTTCACACACATCGTCGGATTCAAGAAACAGGAACTGAGCTACGCCTTCTCCGGCATAAATCTTGGCCGGCAACGGCGTGGTATTGGAGAACTCCAGTGTCACATGCCCTTCCCATTCCGGTTCCAGCGGGGTGACATTGACAATAATGCCGCATCGCGCATAAGTCGATTTGCCCAGGCAAATCGTCAGCACAGAACGCGGAATGCGCATGTATTCAACCGTCCGGGCCAGCGCGAATGAATTGGGCGGAATAATGCAGACATCGGATTTGACGTCGACAAAGGAGGACGGGCAAAAATCTTTGGGATCTACAATGGCTGAATTGATATTGGTAAATATTTTAAACTCGTCTGAGCAGCGTACATCATAACCATAGGAGGACAGCCCGTAGGAGACAATACCCGTGCCATCTTCTTTCTTTTTAATCTGGCCATCGACAAACGGTTCAATCATACGCTGCTCATTGGCCATTTTGCGAATCCATTTATCCGATTTGATGGACATCATCTCCCTCCGTTACCTGCAAGAATGCGCAGGATAGCTGTGGAGCCGTCAAATGCAATTTCGTACAAGCATTCGCGTCGAACGGGCAAAATGGATACACTGCCCGCACTTTGAGTGAAAAGGCAGGATTTTCCGATGGCGCAGACATTATTCGATAAAGTGTGGGAGCAACATATCGTCAAGCAAAATGACGATGGTTCGACGCTGTTGTATATCGATCGCCAGCTCGTTCATGAAGTGACCAGCCCGCAGGCTTTTGAAGGTTTAAGGTTGGCCGGACGCAAGCCGTGGCGCGTCAATGCATCGGTCGCTACGCCCGATCATAATGTACCGACCACCAATCGCGATGAAGGCATTACCGATCCGGTCTCTCGTACGCAGGTGAAAGCGCTCGATAATAATTGTGCGGAATTCGGCATTACAGAATTCGGGCTGGGCGATATCCGTCAGGGCGTGGTGCATGTCATGGGGCCGGAACAGGGTTTGATTTTGCCCGGCATGACGGTGGTTTGCGGCGATTCACACACATCCACGCATGGCGCATTCGGCTCGATTGCCATGGGTATCGGCACCTCCGAAGTGGAACATGTGCTGGCCACCCAGTGCCTGATTCAGAAAAAACCGAAAGTCATGCGCATCAATGTCGAAGGTGCGCGTCCGACCGGCATCACCGGCAAGGATGTCGCCCTGTATATTATCGGTCAGATTGGCACAGCAGGCGGCACCGGCTATGCCATCGAGTTTGCCGGCGAAGCCATAGCCTCGCTGTCCATGGAAGGGCGAATGAGCTTGTGCAATATGGCCATTGAGGCCGGGGCGCGTTGCGGCATGGTGGCCGTCGATGACGTTACAATTGCATATGTGCAAGGACGCCCGTATGCGCCCAAGGGCAATGTATGGACTCAGGCGGAAGCGGCATGGCGTGAATTACATTCCGATGCCAATGCCGTATTCGATAAGGAAATGACATTTCAGGCTGCTGATATTGCACCGCAAGTGAGCTGGGGAACCAGCCCGGAAATGGAGTTGCCGGTTACCGCATGCGTACCCGATCCGGCCAATGCCAGGGATGATGTGCAGCGCCAGGGTTGGCAGCGGGCGCTAAGCTATATGGATTTAAAGGCAGGAATGCCGTTGCAGGACATTGCCATTGATAAAGTATTTATCGGCTCCTGCACCAATGGCCGCATCGAAGATTTTCGTGAAGCCGCCGCCATGGTAAAAGGCAGGCAGGTTGCAAACAACGTCAAACTGGCGCTGGCGGTGCCGGGCTCCGGCCTCGTCAAGCAACAGGCCGAGGCGGAAGGCCTGGATGTCGTGTTCCGCGATGCAGGCTTTGAATGGCGCGAACCGGGCTGCTCGATGTGCCTGGCCATGAATGCGGATCGGCTGGAGCCGGGCGAGCGTTGCGCTTCTACTTCCAACCGCAATTTTGAAGGACGTCAAGGCATGGGCGGACGCACCCACCTGGTCAGTCCGGCCATGGCCGCAGCAGCAGCAGTCGCCGGCCATTTTGTGGATATCAGAAACTTGAGTCAGGAGTGAGGCGTCAGAGGTAAGGAAAAGCGCCTCACATCTTCACGCATCTCACACCTCACAGGAGAACAAATATGCAAGCATTTACAACATTGAACGGCTTAGTCGCACCGATGGATCGCGCCAATGTCGATACCGATGCCATCATTCCCAAGCAGTTTCTGAAAAGCATCAAGCGCACCGGCTACGGTCCGTTCCTGTTTGATGAATGGCGTTATGAGGATCGAGGCGAACCGGAGATGGATTGCACCAACCGCCCGAAACGGGCTGATTTCGTGCTCAATCAACCGCGTTATCAGGGCGCGCAGATTCTGCTGGCGCGTGAGAATTTTGGCTGCGGCTCATCGCGGGAGCACGCTCCGTGGGCCATTCTTGGCTACGGTTTTGCCTGCGTGATTGCGCCAAGCTTCGCCGATATTTTTTTCAATAACTGTTTCAAAAATGGCATTCTGCCAATTGTGCTGGACGATGCAGTGGTGGATCGGTTGTTTGCAGACTGTCTGGCCAACGAAGGATTTAGCCTTGAAATCGATCTGCAATCCCAGACCATCCGTACGCCGTCCGGCCAGTCTATTAGTTTTGAAGTCGATGCATTCCGCAAACATTGTCTGCTCAACGGACTGGATGATATTGCCCTGACACTGGCGCAGGCCGATACAATCCGGCAGTTTGAAAACAACCGCAGCCATGCTGCGCCCTGGTTGTCCTGACGTTTCTTCGGCACAACTCTTGCTCATAAAGCTGTCATGATTGACATGCATCCCATATTACTGCTGGTCGATGAACAGCAGCTGGTGCACAAGGGCGTGCGCAAGATGCTGGCTGACGCCCCCGATATCGAGATTCATTCCTGCCTGGAAGGCCTGAAAGCAGTTGCTACCGCCGAGCATCTGGGGCCGACCGTGATTTTGCAGGATATTAACATGCCGGATATCAATGGTCTGGAACTGCTGGCTGAATATCGAAGCCACCCCGCCATTGCCGAGGTTCCTGTGATCATGCTTTCGGGTACCAGCAACGTGGAAGTCAAGGCGGATGCATTCCAGCGCGGGGCGGATGATTATATTGTCAAAATGCCGCATCCGATTGAATTGATCGCCCGCATCCGCCATCACAGCAGGGCTTATGTGGATCATCTGGAGCGTGAAGCTGCGTTAAAGGCATTGCAACAGGAGAAAACGAAACTGGCTGCAGCCAACCTGGAACTGGAGCGTTTATCGTCACAGGATGGTCTGACCGGCATCGCCAACCGCCGTTATTTTGACATGGCCTTTGATCGCGAATGGCGCAGAGCCATGCGCGAAACCGAACCGTTATCGCTGATTATGTGCGATGTGGATTTTTTCAAACAATACAATGACAGCTACGGCCACCAGGCTGGCGATGAATGTCTGAAACTGGTGGCATCAAGCCTGGCTGAAGCAATGCACCGACCCACCGATCTGGTGGCTCGTTACGGCGGGGAAGAATTTGTTATCGTGTTACCTGGCACGCATGCGCGCGGTGCGATCAAGATTGCCGAGCATATCCGTCAGACCGTGCTCGATTTGCAACTGCCGCATGAATCATCCACCGTGCATGATTGCGTCACCATTAGCCTCGGAGCGGCAACCGTTGCACCGATGGTCAAGCACCATGCCAATGAGCTGTTGCTGTCCGCAGACAAGGCGCTGTATTCAGCCAAGGAAGCGGGTCGCAATCAGGTGATATGTTCGGGAATGTAGCCTGCCCCGGCAAGGCCGGAACCCAACAGGGGAAACCTTGAAATTCTCTCTTGTTTTTCTTGACATATTACGGCCCTCCCTCTAAAGTAAGGAGGGTAGTAAGGAGGCCTGTATGAGTGTGACGTTAACGAGTAAGGGGCAAGTAACTATCCCCAAGGCAGTAAGAAGCAGCTTGCACCTTAAAACAGGCGACAAACTCGAGTTTGTATTACATCAAAATAGCGTAGAGATCATTCCGATTAGCGGCTCGGTAAGGGATTTAAAAGGCATGGTCGCCAAGCCTGATATAGGAATCAGTCTGGATGAAATGGATCGGGTTATCCGTGAGCAGACGGGATGATCGGAATTGATACGAATGTGCTTGTTCGTTATATCGTGCAGGATGACGAAGAACAGGCAGCCATTGCCACGCAGTCGATAGAAGCTTGCAGCGTAGGCGCGCCAGGGTGGATTAGCGTTATCGTACTTTGCGAAACAGTATGGGTTCTTTCCCGCGCCTATGGTTATGAAAAAGCAACCATTCAGGCTGTATTACAGCGAATTTTTTTAGCATCTGAACTGGTCGTAGAGCAACAGGAGCAGGGCTGGTCAGCACTTCGTGATTTTGGGCTGGGAAATGCAGATTTTTCAGATTATCTGATTGCCCACATGAATCAGGCATCCGGTTGCAAATATACGGTAACCTTCGATAAAAAAGCATCCGGCCTACGATTGTTTAGATTGTTGAAATAAACAGTTGATTCATCGAAGCATGCTCGCGTCTGGCGCCCCTGCGCGCCATTTCACCTT
>CAJXNE010000134.1 GCA_913056285.1 uncultured Zetaproteobacteria bacterium
CTTGCCTGCCGGAACCTTAGCGCTTCTGATCTTAACGTCTGAAAGATTGCCAGTGCTCATTTTCACCCCCTTTGACGGTATCAGGGTGTTGGTAAGCGTTCGATACCGTCATATATACCGCCATAGGTGACGGTATGTAGGCGGACAGTATAGGACGCCATAAAACAATATGGCAAGAAAAAAACCTGCAAACACTAGGCTTACAGGCTCTTATCGGACATCGCTATACTCTTATATGGCGGAGAGGGTGGGATTCGAACCCACGTGGGGCCGTTAAACCCCCAACCGATTTCGAGTCGGTGCCGTTATGACCACTTCGAATACCTCTCCATGTAACAGTTCATAAACCAGCTATGTATCGCTGAACTGTCCTATATGACGCAACCGTTCAGCCCGCTGAGCCAATAAAGCATCCAAAGGCTGCGCAAGGAGCTCATTTAATGCCTGCTCCAGCGTTTCTGCAATACTATCGGCTGCACCTTCAATATTACGATGTGCGCCCTCTTTGGGTTCCGGAATAATCGCGTCAATCAGACCTAAACTTTTCAAATCAGTTGCCGTGGGCTTCAATGCTTCTGCTGCTTCGTTGGCAAACGCCCTGTCGCGCCAGAGAATGGCCGCACACCCTTCCGGTGAAATGACCGAATAGGTCGAAAACTGCTGCATATACATGCGATCTCCTACGCCGATGGCCAGTGCGCCTCCGGAACCGCCTTCGCCAATGACTGTGCAAATCACCGGCACCTTGAGCGCCGCTAACTCCTGCAAGTTGCGGGCAATCGCTTCACTCTGCCCACGCTCTTCAGCATCAATGCCCGGCCATGCACCGGCAGTATCAATAAAGGTCAGCACTGGCATCTCAAAACGTTCAGCCAGTTTAAACAGGCGCAACGCCTTGCGGTACCCCTCGGGACGAGGCATACCGAAATTGCGTTTTAATTTCTCTTTGGTATCTCGTCCTTTCTGATGACCAACCACCATCACGCTTTTACCGCGAAAATTGGCAATACCACCTACAATGGCCGCATCATCAAAAAAAGCTCGATCACCATGCAGTTCCTGAAAATCATCAAAAATGAGTGGCATATAATCCAGGATATAAGGGCGATCAGGGTGACGCGACAGCTGGCAAACCTGGGCTCGGGTGGCATTGCTGAAAATCTGTTCAATCAATTTGTCGCGTTTCTCGTTCAGACGCTCGACTTCCTCGGCAATATTGATGCCGGAACCGGAACCCATGCCCGACAAATCCTCAATTTTCGATGTCAATTCAGCAATCGGACGTTCAAATTCAAGATAACTGTATGCCACTATGATTCTCCTTTAATCCGGATTCAACTACCCCGGCGCACCTGCTGTTTACGTGGCGGCTGCCACGACTTGCAACGCAAATGCACCGCTTCTGTGCCAAAACGCGCATCCAGTTGCGTCTTCACGTCATCGGACCATTCGATGCACGGGCCGGTTCTCAGAACCGCAACACTAGCGTCAGGTAGACGCACATGGAATGAAAGACGCGCCTTGCCCCCCTGAGCAGCGCTTTTCAGGCGTGCCAGCGTCACTTCATCCCAGGCTATACTGGCGGCGGAAATCTGAATTTCAGCAACCAGCGTCGGCATAATTAAATCCAGTGCGGTGATGGCTTCGGCCACCAGCGTCGGTTCATCGCCACGCGATTTATCCACCCTTGCCGCCACCAGCAACGGCGTATCGGCCGCCAGCAGCTCGGCGGATTCACTGAAGAGCTTGGCAAAACAAACCATCTCCGCTTGTCCATGTAAATCTTCCAGTTGAACAAATGCCATGGTGCCGCGCCCGCCGTGATATTGACGGATGCCGGATACGCCGACAGGAATAACCACCTGCGCACCATCTTCATGCTCGGCCAACTGGCTTAAATTGCAGTCGCCCAGCCCGGTAGAGCGATTCAAATATGCCTCTAAGGGATGGCCGGTCAGATAAAATCCGAGCACTTCGCGTTCGGCCTGCAAACACTCGCCCGGGCTCCAGACCTGCGTCAGCGGAAAGCCACCGCCATGTTCCGGCTCAGCCATCTCGAACAGGGCGGACTGATTGGAGGCGAATTCTTTGCGCTTGCGGCCCAGTTGTTCCATCGTATCCGCCAGCCCTTCCAGCGCAGCGCGTTGATGCGGAATCAAATCTTTCAACGCACCGGCCTTGACCATCGCTTCGAGAATACGCTTATTCAGGGTGCGTGGAGGACTGCGCATCATCAGGTTTTCAAAGTCATCAAAAGCGCCATTGCTGTGCCGTTCAGCCACCACAGCGCGAATGGCAGCCTCGCCCACGCCCTTGATGGCTCCTAAACCATAACGAATGGCGTTATTTTCCGGCCTGAATTCCCAGTCCGATGCATTGATATGCGGCGGCAACACCTCGATTTTCATATTCCGGCAATCCGCCACCAGCGTAGCGATTTTATCGGTATTACCCATATCACAGGACATCGTAGCGGCCATAAATGCCTGCGGAAAATGAGCCTTAAGATAAGCGGTTTGATAAGAAATTAACGCATAGGCGGCGGAATGGGATTTGTTGAAGCCGTAACCGGCGAATTTCTCCATCAGATCGAAAATCTGTTCGGCCTTGTCCAGATTCACGTTCTGATCTTTGGCACCAGCCATGAAAATCTTGCGCTGCTTGGCCATCTCTTCGGGTTTTTTCTTACCCATGGCGCGGCGCAACATATCGGCCTGACCGAGTGAAAAGCCTGCCAGTTTCTGAGCGATCTGCATTACCTGTTCCTGATACAGAATCACCCCGTTGGTTTCCTGCAGAATCGGCTTTAACTGCGGCAACAGGTAAACGATATCCTGACGTCCGTGTTTGCACTCGATAAAGGTATCCACCATGCCCGATTCAAGCGGGCCGGGACGATACAACGCCACCAGCGCGATAATATCTTCAAAGCAATCAGGCAATAAACGGGTAAGCAGATCACGCATGCCTGACGATTCCACCTGAAACACCGCACTGGTATGCCCAGCCTGCATCAGTTTGAATGTGGGCAGATCATGCATTGGAATCGTAGTGATATCGAAACACTGTGCTGCAGGTCGCGAGTCGTATTGCTTGATTAATTTGCACGCCAGATCAATCACGGTAAGCGTTTTTAGTCCCAGAAAATCGAACTTGATCAGGCCGGTTTTTTCAACGTGGGCCATATCCCATTGTACGACCTTGCCCTCTTCACCAGCCACTTTGAACAGCGGCGCAGTTTCGGTTAAAGGTTCACGGCTGATAATCACGCCGGCAGCATGTTTGCCGGCATTGCGATGACGCCCTTCCAGCCGTCTGGCCAACTCGAACAAACGCGCCACTTCATTATCCTGCTCAATCATTTTGGCCAGCTTGGGTTCATCAACCAGTGCCTTTTCCAGCGTCATTTTCAGATCGTTGGGAACCAGCTTGGCGATGGTATTCACTTTGGCCAGTTCCATATCCAGCACGCGCCCGACATCGCGAATCACCGCCTTGGCCTTCATCGATCCGAAGGTGATGATCTGGGCAACTTTATCCTCGCCGTATTTGTCAGTAACGTAGCGAATCGCCTCCTCGCGCCGGTTCATGCAGAAATCAATATCGAAATCGGGCATGGAAACACGTTCGGGATTAAGAAACCGCTCAAACAGAAGCCCATACTTGATCGGATCAAGGTCGGTAATCTTCAGACAATAGGCAACCAATGAGCCGGCGCCGGAACCACGCCCGGGGCCGACCGGAATGCCCTGATTTTTCGACCATTTGATAAAATCGGATACGATCAGAAAATAACCGGGAAACTTCATCTCTTCAATAATATCCAACTCGAAATTCAGACGATCATCATAAATCTTGCGATCGGCATCGGGAGCACCGGCAATAATAGCCGGCCAGCGTTCATCCAGCCCATCATTCGACTGCGCACGCATATAGGCGCTGAGTTCCAGTTCTTCAGGCGGTTGAAAATCTGGCAGTTGGTAATGCCCGAACTGCAGGTCTACATTGCAGCGGTTGGCGATATGAATGGTATTTTCCAGCGCTTCGGGGATATCCGCAAACAACTCGCTCATTTCTGCATACGATTTCATATAATATTCCGGCGTAAAATAACCGGATACATCATCACTCAGACTGCGATTCTGTTGTAGCGCCAGCATAGCTTTGAAAGCGTTAAAATCATCGCGTTCCTGAAAATGTGCGTTATTGGTAGCTGCCAGAGGAATATCCAACTCATGCGCCAGCGTAATCAACTGGCGATTCATATCCTCCTGACCGGATGCGCCATGGCGTTGCAATTCGAGAAAGAAGCAGTTCTCGCGGAACATGCTTTTGTAGGCCAACGCCGCTTGCCGTGCGCCCTGACGATCACCCTTTTGTATAAGTTGTTCCACTTCGCCATTCCAGCCCGAGGAGAGTGCAATCAGACCATCGGAATATTCCGCCAGCAATGGCTTGCCGACACGTGGTTTGTAGTAGAAACCTTCCAGGTAGGAAATGGAAATCAGCTTGAGCAGGTTTTTCCAGCCGTGATTATTGCGCGCCAACAACACGATTTGCTGAAAGCGAGGCCCCCTGGGCCCTTCGGAAACGCGTTGATGGTGATCATCACAAAGATAAACTTCGCAACCCAGAATCGGCTTGATGCCCATGCGCATTGCTTTGCTATAAAACTCGACCGCGCCGAACAAATTACCGTAATCGGTTAAAGCCACGGCAGGTTGCTTCAGCTCCACAGCCTTGGCCAACATGCCATCCACCGTGGTGGTCGCCCCCAAAAGCGAAAAATCAGAGTGATTGTGCAGGTGGGCAAACGGAGTAAAACGCATGCGGGGATCATAACTGCGGCCAGATCGTTTTGCATCCGTCAGGAATAATAGGCTGGTTTACTGGCAACACAGGCTTGCATCATATACATCATTATCATTGCCGCATTCCTGACGGGGACTTAGGCCAGAGAAGACCGCTAAACTGATAAGGCCGGAAATGCACCAGAGCAACCTCTTGAGCCGTTGCGGCTCTCACCTTCTGTGCGGAATTTCATCAGGACCAGAAGCTGCCCAGCCTCAACAACAGGCCGGATATATGTATGCAACATTCCTTGCTTGCCGATCAAACTTTATCCTTGCAACGCGGGACGGACCATATATGTCCCCGCATCATACACATAACTTGTCGGACAAATCCACCTATCTGTTTAAAACATTCTCGTCGATAAAACTTGGAAGCTCCGATTGCATTTTCATCACCACAGCCCTCGCTGACCAAGTCTCCATCTGTACCAACGAAATAAGGCTTCCCGCTGCAATTGCCAAGGCGAGGATTCTCATCCATTCGTAGCATCAGGGTTTCAAAATATTTGGGCGGCATGATCAAATCAAGATCGAGTTTGCAGATAAAATCAAACTGATTCAGGTCAATAGCGTCGAAACCCGCATAAAATGCATCGATAACTCCAGGCCCAACGCTTCGGTGCCCCCGGTTTTTTCGGTTCACAATTTTTATCAGAGAGTGCTTTCTTGCGTATTCGATCAAAATATTTGGCGTTTCGTCAGTTGAGCCATCATCCACTATAACCCATAACGCAGGCAAGATGGACTGAGAAAGAACACTGTCCAGCGTTTTTCTCATAAAGTTTGCCTCATTTCGGCATGGCGAAATGATTACATAGTTACTTTTCATATGAAGTTATAGACGCCAAACTTT
>CAJXNE010000135.1 GCA_913056285.1 uncultured Zetaproteobacteria bacterium
GGTTGGCCTCGGCAATATCGCGGGTGTGGCGATTGCGATCAGTATCGGTGGCCCCGGTGCAACCTTCTGGATGATTGTGGCCGGTTTCTTCGGTATGACCTCCAAATTCACCGAAGTAACACTGGCTCAGACCTATCGGGAAATCCGCCCCGATGGCCGCATTATGGGCGGTGCCATGGAGTATCTGTCGAAGGGCTTTGCCGAGAAAGGCATGGCGAGAACCGGTAAATCATTGGCGGTGCTTTTTGCCGTATTGTGCGTGGGCGCTTCGTTTGGCGGCGGTAATGCATTTCAGGTTTCACAGGCACTCGGTGCAGTGCAAAATGAGCTCTCCTTTTTCAAAGATTACCCATGGGTGTTCGGCGTATTCATGGCCGGTGCGGTAGGACTGGTGATTATCGGCGGCATCAAGCGCATTGCGCATGCTGCGGAAGCGATTGTGCCAACCATGGTGTTTATCTATTTATCTGCCTGCCTGTGGATTATCCTCTCCCATGCTGCAGATATCCCTGCTGCATTCTCGTTGATTGTTAGCGAAGCATTTGCACCGACTGCGGTGGCTGGCGGTATGGTCGGCGTGCTGGTACAGGGTTTTAAGCGCGCCGCCTTTTCCAGCGAAGCAGGTATTGGTTCGGCGGCCATTGCACATTCCGCCGCATCAGTGAAATATCCGATTCGTCAGGGCTTTGTGGCGCTGTATGAGCCGTTTGTCGATACCATCATTATCTGCACCATGACAGCGCTGGTGATTGTTCTGACCGGCGTTTACAACGCGCCGGAACATCATGCGTTGGTGGAGGCAAGTAAAGGGGCGGCATTGACATCGGTTGCGTTCGGTTCGGTCATCTCGTGGTTTCCGGTGATCCTGTCGATCTCTGTCGTACTGTTTGCTTATTCTACCATGATTTCCTGGTCTTATTACGGCGAACGTTGCTGGACGTATGTGTTTGGCGAACGTTTTTCGATGGTCTATCGTATTACCTTTCTGATGTTTGTGGTGCTGGCCTCATTGGTCAGCGCTGGCAATATTCTTGATTTTTCCGATCTGCTGTTGCTCTCGATGGCCTTCCCGAACTTTCTGGCGCTATATTTATTGCAGGATAAAGTGGCCGCCGCCCTCAAGGATTATCTTGGTCTACTCAGAAGCGGAGAGATGGACAGGGAAGTTCAAACCCGCCTTTCCAAGCCGGACCAAGCCGCTTCTGAGGCAAACTGACAACTTTCGTTTGTGATACGACTCAGATTCGCTTTCTGGTTCACTTTTAATATTCGCCCTATGCGTTGTTACAAGATGTGACGCGAAACTGAATGATAACCCTGTCGGTTCAATCCGGCAGTCAGTAGAAGAGGAACGCTTTCATCGGCGTTCCTTTTTTTCTTTGTTGAACAGGGTAAGATGATGGCATGCGATTATTTGCCGCCATTGAATTGTCTGAAGATGTGAGCGAAGGGTTACAGGATTGGTGGGCGCAGGCCTCTGATATGCTGACGCAGGCAGGGTGGCGACCGACGCCTGCACATTTGTGGCATCTGACGCTGGCTTTTTATGGCGATGTGGGTGCCGATGATGCTGATGATTTATCCGAACAACTTTCGGAATGCGCCGCACAGTCAGCATCACTGCATTTGCAGACTGGTCGTTTTGGCGTGTTTCCGCGCCCTGCGCGCCCACGCGTTTTCTGGGCTGGCGTTGAAGACGTCGGCCATGAAAAATCACTAAAACGACTTGCCCATTGTTGCAGGCGGGCAGGCCATGCTACCGTTCGCAAACGTAGCGCCAGAGAGGCGGCTTTTCGTGGACATATCACGGGGGCCAGAGCCAGAGGTTCAGTAACGCCACTGGATGATGGGCGCATGCAAACAATGCCGCCAGTGCCGCCAGTGCCGAAATTGTATTGGCGCGCTGATCGTTTCAGCCTGTTTCAGTCCATTCTCAGACCGGAAGGGCCGCAATATCGGCGACTGGAAACATTTTATTGAAGTGTTCGTATAACGAATCGAGGGGATCGTATGTCAGATAAAACCAAAGCGCTGGACACAGCATTGAGTCAAATCGAACGCCAGTTTGGCAAGGGTACAGTGATGCGGCTTGGCGACCAGGGCAAGGTGGCCGTGGATGTGATTCCCAGCGGTTCGCTGGCGCTGGATGCGGCACTCGGCGTCGGCGGTTATCCGCGCGGTCGTGTGATTGAAATCTACGGGCCGGAGTCTTCCGGTAAAACCACCATGGCACTCCATGCTGTGGCCGAAGCGCAAAAGCTCGGCGGGCAGGCTGCATTCGTGGATGCCGAGCACGCGCTCGATCCGGTGTATGCCCAGAATCTTGGCGTAGATACCGAGAATCTGCTGGTCTCTCAGCCCGATTCGGGCGAGCAGGCATTGGAAGTGGTCGATATGCTGACCCGCTCCGGAGCGCTGGATATTATCGTGGTGGATTCAGTGGCTGCCTTGACACCGAAAGCCGAACTCGAAGGCGATATGGGCGATTCGCATATGGGGCTGCATGCCCGTTTGATGTCCCAGGCACTACGTAAGTTGACCGGCTCGATTTCGCGTTCCAAAACGACCGTCGTGTTCATCAACCAGATTCGCATGAAAATCGGTGTGATGTTCGGCAACCCGGAAACCACGACCGGCGGTAATGCCTTGAAATTCTATGCTTCCGTACGTCTGGATGTGCGCCGTATTGGTGCGATTAAGAAAGGTGATGAAGTGCTGGGTAACGATACCCGCGTGAAAGTGGTTAAGAATAAAATGGCGCCGCCATTCAAACAGGCAAATTTCTCGATCATGTATGGCGAGGGCGTATCGCATGGTGGTGAAGTGCTGGATATGGGTGTGAAGTACGGCTTCGTGAACAAGAGCGGCGCATGGTATGCCAAGGACAATGAGAAAATCGGACAGGGTCGCGATAACGCGATCAAGTTTTTGAAAGAGCATCCCGATATGCTGGCTGAAGTGGAAGCCAGGGTGCGGGCTGAACTGGGCATGGGCGCTGATGAGGCGGAGACTGCTGAATAAAGAACAGGTGAGTACGGAACAGCTGAGTGCGGAAAAAAAAGCAGCCTATCATTACGCTGTTCGGTTGCTGACCCACCGGGAATTCTGCGAGTCTGATATGCGCCAGCGATTAGCTGGCCGCGAATTTGAAGATACGGTCATTAGCTGGACAATCAACCAGCTCCAGCAGGATGGCTACCTCAGTGAGATGCGTTTCGCGGAAAGTTATTTGCGTTCACGCTTAAAAAAAGGTGAAGCGCCGTGGCTGGCGGCCAAACGGGCTGAACAGAAAGGGGCGAGATCCGATGCCGTGCAAGCTGCACTGGCTGAACTCTGTGAGAATTATAATGCCGAACAGGCAGCACATGATTTGATACAGACGCGCGATCCGGGCGGATTACGATTTGATGAGGAACGGGTCTGGCAACGTCAGGCTCGTTTTTTGCGGAATAAAGGATTTAATGCTGATATTATTCTGCGCGTGTTGAAACAGCGTTGATCATCAAGTCAAAAGCGCTCACCGCAAAGGGCGCAAAGCTATGCACAGGAAAAACAAAGGCGGCATTGGGTTTGATTTCCATCGGTGTTGATCTGCGTTGATCCGCGCCTGACTATAGTTCGGTTATAAAATGGAGGGTTCCCGGTGAAGACATCCGAGATTCGTCAAAAATTTCTGGAATATTTTGCCTCGAAGGGGCATCAGGTGGTTGAATCCAGTTCGCTGGTGCCGCATGGCGACCCTACGTTGATGTTTACCAATGCGGGCATGGTACAGTTCAAGAATGTATTTCTGGGCAATGAAACACGCACCTTTGTGACAGCAACCTCATCGCAGAAATGTGTGCGCGCTGGCGGTAAACACAATGACCTGGAAAATGTCGGTCATACAGCCCGCCACCACACCTTTTTTGAAATGCTGGGTAATTTTTCCTTCGGCGATTATTTCAAGCACGATGCCATCGCCTATGCCTGGGAATTTCTCACGTGTGAGCTAAAGCTCGATGCTGACCGTTTATTTGTCACCGTGTTTGAAGAAGACGATGAAGCCTATGATATCTGGACGAAAGAAATCGGCGTTTCTGTCGATAAAATTGCCCGTATTGGCGCCAAAGATAATTTCTGGTCGATGGGTGATACCGGTCCTTGCGGCCCGTGTTCAGAGATTTTTTACGATCACGGCGCTGATGTCTGGGGTGGGCCGCCGGGGACGCCGGAAGAAGAGGGCGACCGCTATGTGGAAATCTGGAACCTTGTCTTCATGCAGTATGATCGGGACAAAGATGGCGTCTTAACGCCGCTGCCTAAACCCAGCGTCGATACCGGCATGGGACTGGAGCGCGTTGCTGCCGTATTGCAGGGCAAACACAATAATTACGATATTGATCTGTTCAAAAATCTGATTGCCAAAGTCTGTGATGTGACCGGTATTTCATTTGGTGACAATGCTGAACGGGATGTTTCCTTGCGCGTGCTGGCTGATCACTTGCGTTCGGTGGCTTTTTTGATGGCCGATGGCGTATTGCCGAGTAATGAGGGGCGCGGCTTTGTGTTGCGGCGTATTTTGCGTCGGGCATGCCGCCATGGTCGTTTAATCGGTATGCAGGAAGCTTTCATTTATAAGCTGGTGGAGGCGCTGGTCGATGAAATGGGTTCGCATTTCCATGAACTGCAGGAGAGCCAGGCCAATATCGAACAATTGATCCGCATCGAAGAAGAGCGGTTTATCAAAACGCTGGATAAGGGACTGAAACTGGTTGATCAGGCCGTGGCAGATGCGGGGCAGGGCGGCACGATTCCAGGCAAAACATTGTTTACGCTGTACGATACCTTTGGCTTTCCGACCGATTTAACCGCTGATATTCTCAAAGGCTCCGATATTCACCTGGATATGACCGGTTTTGAAACATGCATGGAAGAGCAGCGGCAACGTGCACGTGCGTCCTGGGGTGGTTCGGGGGAGTCGGCGCTACCGAAAGCACTGTTTGGGCTGCGCGAGAAACATGGCCCGACTGAATTCCTTGGCTATACCACGCTGGATGCCGAAGGCGCGATCACCGGTCTGATTCAGGATGGTGAAGCAGTCGAATCCCTGAGTGAAGGCGAAGAGGGCTGGCTGATCACCAACCAGACGCCATTCTACGGCGAGTCCGGCGGGCAGGTTGGCGATACCGGCCTCATCAAGTCTGCCGATGGCGAGTTCATGGTGACCGATACCAAAAAGTTGCTATCCGATTTATTTGTACATGTTGGCAAGGTTATTGCCGGTTCAATCACGACAGGATGTATTGCGCACCTCTCGGTTGATGCCAGGCGGCGTGATGCGATTCGGCGCAATCATACAGCGACGCATTTGATGCATGCCGTGTTGCGCGATGTGCTGGGCGACCACGTCAAACAGGCCGGTTCTCTGGTTAATGAAAACAGATTACGTTTTGATTTTAGCCACTTCCATCCTATTTCTAAAGAAGAACTTCAACAGATAGAAGCGTCAGTGAATGCTGCGACGTTGGCCAACGATGCGGTCGAAACGAAGCTGATGACGCAGGATGAAGCGGTGGCTTCGGGTGCGATGGCGCTGTTCGGTGAGAAGTATGGCGATGAAGTGCGTGTCGTATCAGCCGGATTTT
>CAJXNE010000136.1 GCA_913056285.1 uncultured Zetaproteobacteria bacterium
GGGCCGGTAACGGCATGCATGGCATCGAAAGCCATGGAAAAGTCATCCGCAAGCAGTGCTCGAATCGCATCAAAATCAAACAGCGACTGCATCAGTTCAGCGTAATCAGCCACCGGGTCAATCACGTCAACCTGCATGCCAGCCAATTCGAAGCTGCCGGTGTGATCCAGATCGACATCGTCGCATTCAATCATATCATAATAGCTGATATCTTGTGTGCGAGCATAAATAGCTTCGGTCACGCCTTCCGGTGCCGGGCCGCCATTGCCGATATTATATTTAATGCCGAAATCATCGTCCGGGCCTGCCGGGTTATGACTGGCCGATAGAATCAAACCGCCGTATGCGCCGTATTTGCGAATCACGCATGATGCAGCCGGCGTTGATAAAATACCGCCCTGCCCGACCAATACTTTGCCAAAACCACTGGCCGCAGCCATTTTCAGAATCGTCTGAATGGCTTCCCGATTAAAATAACGGCCATCACCACCGACGACCAGCGTTTGTCCGCCGAAATCGCCAATCGAATCAAAAACAGCCTGCACGAAATTTTCCAGATAGTGCGCCTGTTGAAATACTTTTACTTTTTTTCGCAACCCCGATGTGCCCGGCCTCTGCCCTTCAAATGGCTGGGTTGATACGGCTTGAATCTGCATATAAATCCTCCCCTCTATGGCTGCGACATACTAACCGAAGGCGCATCCTAAAACCATCTAAAAAAGATGATTCGGCTCGGTTTGTGGGTATAGAGGGATAACCATGCCCTGAAAACAAAAAATAGCGAAATTGCGCACAATAACCGGGAAAAGGACAGGCTATTGAACCTTGGATATGAAGTCTCAGTGAAACAGGCCTGTCAGTCACCTTGATTGGCAGAAAATCCCAGAGATTTATAAACCATATCGGATGTTGGGTATCTATTTGTTATGTTGGCGTGAAAAACGCTCTCATAAGCATGATTTTCTCTTAAAAATCCGGCTCGACAAAAAATAGAGAGCACCTCAAATGGCATTCCATCTCTATTAGAAGTCCCTTTATTTCAACAGCTTGTAGAAGTAATTTGTAGCTTCGACAAACCCGTCGATACTGCCGCAATCAAAGCGTTTACCTTGAAAACGATAGGCGATTACTTTGCCGGCACTGGCCTGGGTCTGCAGCGCATCGGTAACCTGTAATTCTCCATTGGCGCCCGGTGGAGTTTCCCTGAGAATATCGAAAATATCAGGGGTAAGGATATATCGTCCGATAATGGCCAGATTCGACGGCGCCTGCTCAGGCGCAGGTTTCTCAACCATGGTTTCAACTCTGGTATGGTTTTTATCAATCGCATCGCCGCTAATAATGCCGTATTTACTTACTTCATCATGAGGCACTTCTTCTACAGCCACGATACAGCACTGGTATTTTTCATACACCTTAACCATCTGTGACATAATGCCTTCATCACCTGTACACAGATCATCGGCTAGAATCACACCAAACGGATTGTTTCCGATTAACACTTCACCAGTGAGAATAGCATCACCCAATCCGCGCATTTCCACCTGACGGGTATAGGAATAACGACATTTATTGATCAGGCCGCGAATACGTTCCAACCGCTTTTCCTTGCTACTGCCCCGAATCTGATCTTCCAGTTCATAGGTGGTATCGAAATGGTCTTCAATGGCGCGTTTGTTCCTGCCTGTCACCATGGCAATATCCATCATACCTGCTTCAGCGGCCTCTTGAACGCCGTACTGAATCAAGGGCTTAGTGAGTACAGGTAGCATCTCTTTGGGTTGAGCCTTAGTTGCTGGTAAAAACCTTGTTCCATAGCCTGCAACGGGGAATAAACATTTTTTTATCATTATTGATTACTTCCTTTTTGTTAATTTTTTTATTTCCTGTTTCTATAATTTATTCAGCTAACCAGTAAAACCCTAATGCAGGAACTACCATTTTATCATGGAAAATATGTGGACTTTCACCCGTGCACAAATCCCGGATATTGCCGGATTGAAACAGGCCATGTCGCCGCAACACCTGCATGTCGAAGTGTTGCGGCGTATTTTCAAAATTGGCCACCACCAGCACTTTCGATGCAGCCTTCTGATAGTCAAACTGTGAATAGGCCAGCAGGTGCGGATTATCCGTATCGATCAATTCACGCGTATTGAAATCGGCAAAAGCGCTGATCTCCTTACGCACCGCAATCAGCTTCTTCAAACCGGAAAAAATTGCGTGTTCGACGCTGCCCGACTGATGCCGTAAATCCGCTTTTTCCCAGTCTATGCTGGGCCTGTGCACCCAACGGCTGTCGCTGTTTTTATACTCATCCTGTTCATAGGAGTAGTCGTTCAGCGTGCCGATCTCATCACCGTAATAGAGCAGCGGAATGCCCCCGAATGAGAGAATCACCGCATGCAACAGCAGAATCGACTTCACCGCGTCATTCACGGCCTGTTCATCGCCGTTTTCCAGCGCAGCCTGTAAACCTACCAGCGAAGCCAGGGTGCCGGAGATTCTTGCATCGCCTGTTTTCTCGTTTTGCGCGAAAGGCAGTCCCCGGGCACTGGAACCATCGAAGTGGCCGGTAAAATAATCGACCAGGAAATGCCGGTGGGCCACCGGATCATAGCCGCAATAAACAATATCACGGTCATCAAAACCCAGACCGATATCATCATGGCAACGGATATAATTGAGCCATGTCGCACGATCCAGTTTATCGGGCAAGAAGGCTATGCCGCGGTTCAGCAAAGTCGTTTTTTTGGTCGCCACCGCATCCCAGAGCAGCGCCATCAATGTGGTGTTATAGGCAATTTCACACTCCTTGGCGATAATGGCATCTTCACCGAAATATTTGGCCACTTCGGTTGGCGCGACAATCGCCTCGGCAATGAACAGCACGCCCGGTGCTGTCACCTGGCAGCAATCCTTCATCAACTGCAGAATCAAGTGCGCCTCGCGTTCATTCTGGCAGGTGCTGCCGATTTTCTTCCACAAAAAAGCCACGGCATCCAGACGCAGAATATCCGCACCCTGATTGGCCCAGTAAAAGAGAATATCAAGCATCTCGATGAACACGGCCGGATTGCTATAATTCAAATCCCACTGATAGTGATTGAAGCAAGTCATCACCCAGCGCCCCATCTGCTCATTCCAGGTAAAATTTCCCGGTGAATTTTCAGGGAAGATTTCCGGCATAGTCTCTTCAAACATATCCGGCATATCGCGGTTTTCGAATATATAATAATAGTCCTGATAATCCTGATCACCATTGCAGGCTCGCCTGGCCCAGTCATGCTCCTCAGATGTGTGATTCACCACTACATCCAGCGTCAAAAGCATTTCGCGTTTATGCATCGAATTGGCCAGTCGCTTGATATCTGCATTGGAACCGATTCGTTCATCGACTTTACGAAAATCGCGCACCGCATAACCGCCATCACTACGGCCGCGCGGGCAATCAAGAATCGGCATCACATGCACCATATTCACGCCCAGTTCCTGCAGGTAAAAAAGCTTGTCATTGAGTGCATTCAGATTGCCGGCAAAACCGTCGCTATAGAGCGCCATACCGACCCACCTCTGACTGAGAAACCAGTTATGGTCATTTTCCCGTTCCAGATCGATTTTTTTCAGAGTCGACGGTCTGGCGATATACTGCCTGGCCATCACCTCGACCAGCCTTTGCATATACTTCTCGAAATCGTGACGTTCCCCATACAGATGATGGAACAGCGAATAGATAGAGTAAAAATTCGCCCCCAGCCGCGTATAGAAATAACGCATATTATTTTGCTTGATAATCTCCGGATTCAGCGCCAGCAGAATCTCGTTGAGCAGCGAATGTGACACCTGTTCATACATCGCTCTGACTCCTTATGCCCCAACTCTTCATAAACGGATCGTAAAAGGATACATCTTGCGGTGTTGCGCCACGAATGCCAACAATTGCACTGGCGAACTGCTGGGCGCGTTGCATACAGAGCCCGGCCGGCCATTCAAGCAGCAAACCCGCCAAAAATACGCTACAGAATGCATCGCCGGCTCCGACCGTATCCACCACATCCACTTTTGTTGCAGGCGAAACGGCACAATCTGACCCGTCACCTTTCGGATGCAGGCTTGCACCGGCTTCACCGCCAGTCAGCAATACGCCATCGGACACATGGTCCATAAGCAAACGCAACTGTTTTTCCTTACTACTCTCTGCCGGAAAGATTGTCACCAGTTCATCAGCATTCAGCTTGACCCAACTGGCGCCATGTATCAGCTCAAACAGCCTCCGGTGCTGCCACCACGGCGCACGCAAATTGATATCCACCAGCCGGGTGTGAATGTTCGCTTTGTTTAGATGCGCTACCGCCCGGGCCGATTCGTTATGCCTCAGTGCCAGCGAACCGTGATAGAGCAGCCACGCACCAGCCAGTTCCGGCAGCTCAGAAGCATCGATAAAATCGTATGCTGCGCTATCCACAATATCGTAGGCCGGTTCGCCATTGTTGAAGCTCACATCCACCCTGCCGGTGGCATGCTTTGCATCCCTTTGCAGTCCGGAACAGTCCATACCCCAATGCTGCATGGACGATTCGATGTCATCCCCCATCATATCGCAACCGATGCGTGTAATCATTAGCGGCTGCAGGCCGAACGCTTGCAAATGCCAGGCCACATTAAACGGTGCGCCACCCAGTACAGCCGATCCGTCAGGAAAACAGTCAAACAACACTTCGCCGAAAATAAGCGGTCGCATCCCCAGCTCAGTCATTGGCCAACGCCTCAACCAGCGCCATCAGGTCCGGGCGGTAATGGATCAGCCCTTCGAGTATGCCGGCACTGTAATTACCGTTCATATCCAGAAAAGCGCCATGCGCCAGATAGATGCCTCGCTGTTGCTGTGCCCCCTCAAGCATTACGGCATTACGCACATCACTACTCGCATTGGCTACCAATACGCTTTGAATGGGACTCATGAGTACATCCAGATCGTTGCCACTGTCGCCGGCAAAGACCACATCATCAAGTGCATAACCGTTCTCATGCATCAGAAAGCGAATCGCCTCCAGCTTGTTTGCACCGACAGGCAGAATATCGAGCAGGCCAATCTCCGCCTGCTCATCAATACTCCAAATCAGGTTGGCATTGATATGTCTGGCGTGAAAAACATTCTCAATATCGGCCATGATTAGCGCATGATTGCTCGAGAGTGGCAGATAATAGCTCAACTTGAATCGATTCTGTTTTTCCGGCTCCTGAAGCTTCAGGCCGGTAATCTCATGCAGCAAATCGTGTAATTGCAGGGCCGAATAGCCAGCCCAGTCCTTGCTGATCACTTCATCCCAGTGTTGCCAGCGTAACCACTCACCACCCTGAATCTGATAGATCGTCGAACCCACATCAGCAATAGCAAAATCCGGCACCGGCAACTGATAGGTTTCAATAGCCTCTTCAATCAATTCTTTATGGCGACCGGAAACGTAGGCCAGTTCAAGCTGCGGACTGGCTACGAGAGCTGCAAACAGTGGCCTGGCAGCCTTCGATTCCGGCTGGCTGCCATTGGGAATCAGGGTTC
>CAJXNE010000137.1 GCA_913056285.1 uncultured Zetaproteobacteria bacterium
TTCCTGCAACATCTCTCGGGCATCGCTACAGCTACACGGGCTTTTGTTGATGCCGTTAGCTGCACGGATTGCCGGATTGCCGATACGCGCAAGACCACACCGGGCTTCAGAGAGCTGGAAAAGCAGGCCGTAATCCACGGTGGCGGCGTCAATCATCGCATGGATCTGCAAAGCGGCATGCTGATCAAGGAAAATCATATCAAATCGTGCGGCTCGATCACCGATGCCGTCCATGCCTGCTATCAGAACAACGAGAAGCACGCGGTCTGGATCGAAGTCGAATGCGAAAGCCTGGATGAAGTGAATGAAGCTGTTGCCGTCTGTCCGGATATCATCCTGCTCGATAATATGAGCCCTGATATGGTCAGCAAAGCGCGCGCCATCGTGCCGGCCTCCATTTTGTTGGAAGCCAGCGGCAATATCACACTGGCCAATGCCCGCGCCTATGCCGAAACCGGCGTGGATCGCATTGCCATCGGTGCCATCACCCACTCCGCCCCGGCGCTCGATTTATCCATGCGCGTCAACTTCCTGTAAACGGACTTGAATCAGGCGCGTGAACATATCCTGACCCGGCTGGGCACAAGCAATGCACCTGTCTCGGGCGATGATCTGGCCGCCGAACTGGGCTTATCGCGTGCCGCAGTCTGGAAGCATATCCAGATTTTGAAAAAAAACGGCATCGCTATCCAGGCTCTGGCAGGCAAAGGCTATGAATTGACTGAAGACGTATTTAGCGCCGGACTGATCAAGGCGCAGTTATCCGCCAAATGCATCGGCAATCAGATTCGAATACACGAAGAAACCGGCTCGACCAATCAGGATGCCATGGCCGAAGCCGAGGCTGGCGCGCCGGAAGGTCTGGTGATTTTCGCCAACAAACAGCGCAATGGTAAAGGCCGCATGGGCCGCATTTGGCACACCATGCCCGAATCGCTGGCCGCCAGCGTGCTGCTGCGCCCTGATTTACCACCCGAACAGGTGCCGCAACTATCCCTGCTCACCGCCGTAGCGCTGCATGATGCCCTGAGTGTTTATTGTCCGGATATTCGCATCAAATGGCCCAACGATCTGCTATATCACGGTGCCAAAATCGCCGGCATCCTGACTGAAATGCGCGCCGAACCAGGGCGTGTGCACGCCGTCGTACTCGGTTTCGGCATCAATCTGGCCGCACCCGCCGACGGCTGGCCAGGCGATATCGACAAACCGGCCACAGACATGGCCAGCATCAGCGCCACCCGCATTTCCAGAACTGAACTGGCCACGGCTATCCTCAATGCACTCGATCATTGGTATGCGACCTATTTACAGGAAGGTTTCGCACCCGTTCACCGCGCCTGGTGGCAGGCCCATGCCGCTTCAGGCGCAAAGGTCAGGGTCTATAACGGACGCAACTATATTGAGGGCATCGCCCGCGCCCTGGATGACGATGGCGCACTGTTGCTGGAAACATCCAGCGGTACGCAACGTATTATCGCCGGCGATCTGGAATTGTTATAGGTCGTTCAATTTTTTCATCGTATAAAAGCATCCCTAACGCGTGCGGACCTTTTCCACCCCGTACCATGAAACAGTAGTTTGCCTTTGGCTCGACTCAGTGTCCCTAGTGGTGCAAAGTTTTGAATGTAAAAAGGGGCAGCTCATGCATGAAAAGTTACTGGTAGCCGATATCGGCAATACGCAGATGGTCTTCGGGCTGTTTGAAGGTGAGCGACTGATCACGCATTGGCGATTGTCCAGTGAGCGTCAGCTTACCTCCGATGAACTGGCCTGGCAGTTGCACGGTATGTTTGAACAATCCGGCCAGCCAGCCCATCAGGTTCGCGGCATTATGGTGGCAAGCGTGGTGCCGCATCTGGATGCGCCGTTGGCGGATGCCTGCCAGCGCATCTGCAGCAAGCACCCTGCCTTTATCGGCTCGGGTGAAGTCAAAACAGGCATGGCTGTCGATTACAAAAACCCCAGAGAAGTAGGCGCGGATCGCATTGTGAATGCAGTTGCTGCGCGTGAACAATTCGGTGCGCCGGCCATTGTACTGGACTGCGGTACAGCCACGACATTCGATATCGTATCACCACGCGGCCATTATGCCGGCGGCCTGATTTTACCGGGCGTGGAAATGGCGCTGGAAGCATTATGCAAACGCGCCGCCAAATTACCGGAAGTCTCGATCAAACGCGCCGATGAATTCATTGGCCGCGATACCGTCACCAGCATCCAGTCCGGCAGTTACTGGGCGTCTGTCGATGCTATTTCCGGCCTGATCAAACGATTACGGAAACAACACGGTTATGAATCTTCTCCGATCATCGCCACCGGCGGTCTGATCCCGCTACTCATTGATGACCTGCCTGACATTGATCACCACCTGCCCCATCTGACTTTATCCGGTCTGGGCCTGTTGGCAGGAAAACATTTCAGCGTTTAGGTATGATACCACGACCAACGCAGCAGACCCATTATTGGCGCTCACGACTACCTGTGACTACGATTCTTATGGCAACAGGACATCCGCGAAGACAATGGTAATAGGCCAGGAGTCTGTCGGACTTATGCAAGATTCAGATGCAGGCAACAGGTTTCTGCGGTAACCCGGTTTATGCCGACTGCGAACCACACAGGCATGCTGATCTGTGACAGGCCGCATCAACCTGCCAAAGATTGATAATCCCCATCCCTTTCCATACGTACGCAATCATCCTAGCCTGTCTACATGGAGCAGGCGCGCGATCAACACCATGTCCGGCTATGGCCGATGATTCCTATGGCTATTGCTGCCGGAACGCTGGCAGCGATATTGGTGCTGGGGTTTCGCTGGCTGATTGAATCCGGTCAGCAGCTCTTTCTGCCTGATGGACAGATCGGGAACTATGAATCCCTGTCGTTGTCGGCGCGCTTTGCGATACCGATTGCCGGCGGAGCCGTACTTGCCTGGATCTACTCGCGTCTGCCCATCCACCGTCGGGATGTCGGCATCGCCTATGTTCTCAGTCATATTCAGGCCGGCGGTAAGGTGGTCCTCCCCTTTTCTCAGGCATGCCTGCAGTTTTGCGCCGGCGCGCTGGCCATAATCAGCGGTCAGTCAGTCGATCGCGAAGGCCCCAGCATTCACCTGGGGGCATCTATGGGCAATCTGCTTGCCCGGCATTTCGGCATCAGCACAGAGGATATCCGCCTGTTAACCGTAACCGGCGTGGCAGCCGGCATTGCCGCTGCCCTGAATACGCCGTTGACCGGTGTCATTTTCGTTGTGGAAGTTCTGGGTGAATCGCTGGCTCCGCGCAAATTGCTCTCGATCCTAACCGGGGCTGTCACCGCAGCCATGCTTGGACGCATGGCCTACGGTGCAGAACCGGCCTTTGCCGTACCGCAACTGAATGTGGCTTCTGCCCAGGATTTCCTATGGATTGTGCTGCTGGGTATCTGTATCGGTGGACTGGCTGTGATTGCAATCAACGGCATCGAGCGCATCTCCCGGATTATGTCTACGCGATCCGTCTGGCTGACATTCATGCTGGCAGGAGTGATGACAGCTATATTCGGATTATTCTCCCCCCATATTCTGGGTATCAGTTATGACACCGTGGAAGCGTTGCTGCTCGGTCAGGTAAGCGGTAATGCGCTGCTGGGGTTGATGTGCTTCAAGCTGGCAGCGACCATTATCTGCATTGGCTGCAGCGTGCCGGGAGGATTGATCGGCCCCTGTCTGGTGATTGGCGGTGCGGCCGGCGGACTGGCCTGTCAGTTACTTGCCGGGGCCGGGATGACAAGTGCCGATGTCACCGGCTTTTACGCCATGACCGGAATGTGCGCCATGCTCGGCGCGACGCTGGCCGCTCCACTGACCGCCATTACCGCTCTGTTCGAGCTGACCGGAGATCCTTATTTGATTCTGGCCGGCATGCTGGCGATGATTGCAGCTGACAGTATCTGCTGGAGCATACTGGGGACCGATTCCGTGTTTCAGCATCTCATCTCTGCGAAACACATGCGCGCGGAGCGGTAAGCGATCAATCAGGAAGGTCTACTGCCGGGTTGATCTCTCACGGGCGTTGTGAAAAAAGCTTAAGGGCAGGATTCAGCTGCTTGATTCAGGCAATACTGGCAGCAGCCTTGGCGATCCGGCCTACGGCATCTTCCAGCGTAGCCTGACTGACGGCATAGGAAAAACGCACATGGCCGGGAGAACCGAAGGCGGTTCCGGGCACAAGAGCCACGCCCGTTTCTTCCAGCAACCATTCGCAAATCACCACATCATCACTTAGTTCAGCGCCGGACCGGGTGGTTTTGCCAATCCAGTCGGCCACAGATGGAAATACATAAAATGCGCCGTCCGGCATCATGGCATGCATGCCGGGTATGGCATTGATCGCGTTCACCAGCCAGCCGCGTCGTGTTTCGTAGGTGGCGACCATCTCATCGAGTTCATCGGTCGGGCCGGTCAGCGCAGCCAACGCCGCTTTCTGGGCGATGGCATTGGGGTTGGATGTACTCTGGCCCTGAATCTTGGTCATGGCCTTGATTATAGCGTTGGGGCCACCGCAAAAGCCGATGCGCCAACCCGTCATGCAAAATGCTTTCGAGACGCCATTGAAGGTGATGGTTTGATCCTTCAGGTCGGGATTGACCTGAGCAAAGGTGGCGAATGTTTTGCCGTCAAAGAGAATTTTTTCGTACATATCATCAGTAGCGACAATCAGATCAGGGTGCTTGCGTACCACATCGCCAATGGCTTTTAATTCTTCAGCTGTATAGACCATGCCGGTCGGGTTGGAAGGGGAATTGAGAAACAGGATTTTGCAGCGGTGGCACAACACCTCATCGAGTTGCGCCGCTGTAATTTTAAAGCCTGCCTCGGCAGTGGTCGGTACAATCACCGGCGTGCCTTCCGCCAGCTTGACCATATCCGGATACGATACCCAGTAAGGCGCCGGAATAATGGCGCGCTCGCCCGGATTCACCACAGCCATCAACAGATTATAAATGCACTGCTTGCCGCCGGTGGAAACAAGAATGTCATCCGCACTATAGTCAAGATCATTATCCCGCTTGAACTTTTCAGCGATCACCTGACGCAGTTCCGGAATGCCGGCTACAGCGGTGTAGCGGGTGAAGCCTGTATTGATAGCTTCAATGCCTGCTGCGCGCGCGGCTGCGGGCGTTTCAAAATCCGGCTCTCCGACCGACAGTGAAATAATATTCTTGCCGGCTGCACGCATTTCCGCCGCCTTGGCGGTAATGGCCAGTGTGGCCGATGGTTTAATCTGTTGGACGCGAATCGATAGTCTTCTCATGACTAAACTATGACGCTTCGACAGAAATGCTCAAGAGCGACGTATGTCGCGTTGCGAAAATCCAACGAATGAATAACAAAATGATAGAATCCGTCATTTTGTTACTCAAGAGGTTATTGGGTATGCTAGTGTAGTGTCCTGAAGAGTATGTATATTAAGAAAGCCGTTAAATATGGGAGT
>CAJXNE010000138.1 GCA_913056285.1 uncultured Zetaproteobacteria bacterium
GAAGGGATTCCCGGAAGCCCAGTTTCGCTGGGCTCAAGTGCTTCATGCCGGAGAGAGGTTGCCCCGGGATGATGAGTCAGCCCTGATGTGGCTGGAGATCGTTTCGCAGATCGATGTCGGCGGCGTTGAGCAGGCCATCCAATTGCGCGATCAGTTGCGTCTCGAACTCGATGATGCTGTTGTATCGCGGGCAAAACAGCGGGCTAAACACTGGAGAGTCACCCATGCGACATCGAATGCTGCATTGATCGAGGTGTAAGAATTTTTGTGTGAACGGCGTTTGGTTCAATGCTTTGGCATTCTATCATCAAATTGAATGCTCACGCCGTTGAGTTCTGATTTCTAATCCCGGATAGGTATCAACCCACTTTTCTTCAAAATAAGCGCCGGATTTTGCCTGTGGATTTGCTTGTTTTGGACTATCGCTCAAAGAACCATCTGACTTCGGCAAGGTCATCATTGATGGGCGAGGCGGGCAGATTGCGCACGACTTCGCGGCCATAGGCTTTGACGTATAAGCGCGAATCCAGCAAGGCCATCACGCCACGATCATCCATGGAGCGAATCAAACGTCCGGCGCCCTGTCGCAGTGCAGCAATAGCCTCTGGCAACTGAATATCGCGAAAGCCATGCCCTCCTTTCTCTTCACACGTTTGGATGCGGGCCTTGAGTAACGGATCGTTTGGCGGCGTAAACGGCATCTTATCGATAATCACCAGGCTCAATGCTTCTCCCGGCACATCCACCCCTTCCCAAAAACTGCGGGTGCCACACAACACCGAATGCGTATCAGAGCGAAACGCATCCAGAATCGCATCCCGGCTACCGCTTTCACCCTGAATCAGCACATTCCATGGTAAACGCTGCGCCAGTTCAGGCCCGGCCCGTTTGAGCATCATCCACGAGGTAAACAGCACAAAGGCGCGCCCGCCCGATGCCCGGATCAGGGTTTCCATTTCGTCAATCAAAGCCTCAACGCCGGTATCGGAAAATGGAGTGGGCATATTGCGCGGCAGATAAATCATGGCCTGCCTGCCATAATCAAACGGAGAAGGATGAAATACCTCTTCTGCATCCTCCAGTCCGAGCCTGTTTCTGGTATAGTCAAAATGACCGGAAACCCTGAGCGTCGCTGACATCAGCACAAATGCGGCTGCTCTATCCCACAAATGAGACTGCAAAACCGGCCCCGTTTCGACCGGTGCTACGGTGTATTTGAGATGCTCCCCTTCCCCATCGCTCCAGCCCACGAAACCTGCTTCAGGCTTGAGCACCATATCGATATCCTTGGCAATCTGCGCGGCCCGGTCGGCCAGACGCGCCATTTCTTCACTGCGTTCGCTACGCGACGACGCCAGCTTGTGCATATCGTCCCAAGCCTGCTGCAAAACTTCCAGTTCCGGTTGCAAATATGCATCAAGCACAGTTTTTCCCTGCGCAGTAATATCCTTTTTCAAGGCCGGCTCATCACCCATTTCATCGAGTTGCGCCTGCATATCATTGAGCCACTGAATGAATTTCATCCGTGTAAGTTGCACGCCGAAATGCTGGCAGGCCAGATCTGGCAGCGCATGTGCTTCATCCACCACATAGGCATCGAAATCCGGCAATAATTCTCCGAATTCACCGGCCTTCAGGACTGCATCGGAGAGCAGCAAACTATGGTTGGTCACCACAATATCGGCGGCCTGGGCGCGTTGCCTGGCTTTCATTAACGGGCAACGATCAAAATAGCCGCATTTGGAGCCCAGGCACTGATCCCCGGTTGCCGTCACCATGTGGCCAATACCCTTGGCGAATACATCGAAAGGCAGACCGGATAAATCACCATCTTTGCTTTGATGCGACCAGTCGAGCACCTTGAGCATGGATTTTTGCGCCCACATTTCCAGTTGCGGGCTGGCAATGAACACGTTTAAACGTTGCGGACACAGATAGTTGGAACGCCCTTTCAGCAAAGCCACTTTTCGATTTGCGCCGAGCGTTTGCTGCACCGCAGGCAAATCACGGCGCACCAGTTGATCCTGCAAGGCGCGGGTGTGGGTGGAAATAAGAATTTTACGATCAGAACGTAGCGCCGGAATCAGATAAGCCAGCGTTTTCCCCGTTCCTGTTTCGGCTTCGGCCAACAGAATCGAGCCAGCCTCAAATGCTCCGGCAACCTCCTCTGCCAATTTGATTTGCTCATCGCGCCGCGCATAGCCGGGCAAGCCCGTAGCCAGCGGAGCATCATCAGCAAAATCACATTGAACCCGATTAACAAGCGCATTCATCTGGAAAAATAAACCGCTCTTTTTTTACCGCAAAGGATGCAGGCAGGCAAAACCATCCGGGTTCAGGCAGCCATCGAAAACAGCACAATCGGAAGATGCATAGGGGCAGCGTGGTTGATAGGCGCAACCGGTTTCAGCCATACCTTCGCCTATATCATGATTATCCGAAACTGGCTTACGTTCATTCGGGTGAACAATTGGCCGGGCATCGAGCAAGGCGCGGGTGTAGGGGTGACGGGGATGCTCAAACACATCGGCAGCCCTCCCCTGCTCAACAATGCGACCGGCGAACATCACCGCCACCGAATCAGCGATATGGCGAACCACAGATAAATCATGCGAAATAAATAGATAGGCCAATCCCCTTGCCTGCTGGATATCCTTTAACAAATTGAGAATCTGGGCCTGCACCGATACATCGAGCGCCGATACCGGCTCATCGAGCGCCAGCACAGCCGGTTCGACAATCAGAGCACGGGCGATACCGATACGCTGGCGCTGACCGCCGGAAAACTGATGCGGATAGCGATCCATGCCCGAATCATCCAGACCGCACATATTCAATGTTTCCGCCACCTTGTTGCGCCGATCTGCGTTGGAAAGTTCAGGCTGATGCACACGCAATCCTTCGCACACACTTTGCCATATTTTCATGCGCGGATTCAGGCTGGCAAACGGGTCCTGAAATACCATCTGGATATGATGCCTGCGTTGCCGCAAGGCTCGCCCCGAAAGCGCGCTAACATCTTCACCCGCCCAGCTGATCTGACCCGAATCGGGTTGTAACAAGCGCATTGCCAGACGCGCCGTGGTGGATTTCCCGCTGCCCGATTCACCCACGATAGCCAGGGTCTGCCCCGCATCCAGACTGAACGACACATCATCGACAGCGCGTTTTGCTTTGCCGATAGCGCGGAACATACCGCCGGCAGCAAATGTTTTGCTCAAATGCTTAACGGCCAGCACACTCATATCACATTCACCGCTTCAGCTGTGTTCACATGCAGGCAACGTGCAGTATGTTCACGACATCGCCATGCGTCCTCCACCACCGGCTGAACACAATCACCCTGCGCCAGTGGGCAGCGTTCGGCAAAGTGACAGCCGATAGGCCAGCGACCGGGTGGAGGCACTTGCCCTGCAATCACCGGCAGGCCCTGCCCTGCCTCAGATACTTCCGGCCTGCACCCCATCAGCGCACGCGTATACGGATGGGCGGGGTGATCGAAAATATCCGCCACCGGGCCAGATTCAACAATCTGACCGGCATACATCACTGCCACATCATCGCACAACTCGGCCACCAGCCCAAAATCATGCGTCACCAGCAACAGGCCGAGATTGCGTTTTTTCTGCAAGTTCAATAACAGGGCAATAATGCGTTTCTGCACCGACACATCGAGTGCTGTGGTCGGCTCGTCTGCAATGATATAATCCGGGTCAGCAGCCATCGCCATGGCAATAAGCACACGCTGACGCATACCCCCGGAAAGCGCATCGGGATATTGTTTGAGGATCTGTTCCGCATCCTGCATGCCCACATCTGCCAACAGTTCAATGGCCCGCTCAGTGGCATGTTGCGGACTCATATCCAGATGCAAACGAATCACTTCTGTGATCTGACTGCCAATGGAAAATACAGGATTGAGCGCAGTCATCGGTTCCTGAAAGATCATTGAAATACGCCCACCGCGCATTTTCCGGAGCGTCTCATCCGGCATCGCAAACAGGCTCTGACCATCGAGTAGAATATCACCGCCTGTTTTCCCTACGCCCTGATGCTCACCAAGCCGTAACACAGCTTGCGATGTCAATGACTTACCACAGCCGGATTCACCCACCAGACCCAGTACGCGCCCCTGTTTCAGCTGTAGCGATACGCCCGAGATGGCCTCAACTCGCTGCCCCTCAATGGACACCGACAATGATAAATCTCGTATTTCAAGCATGGCGGCAGTGTGACGGAAGCGCGATTCCGTTTCCAGCCTCGTGATACTACCTGTGCGCTGCCAACATGGATTTCGGATTGAGTAATTTATCAAGATCGGCAGTCGGTAATACATTCATCTCATCACAGACCTGACGTACGGTTTTACCCTCGGCGACTGCCTGTTTGGCAATCTGTGAGGCGCGATCATAGCCGATCACCGGCGCCAGCGATGTCACCATGCTCATACTCCAGGCAATTTGTTCGGCGCAGCGCTCATCATTGGCTTGCAACCCTGCGATACACTTATCAGAAAACATACGACAGGCGCTGGCCAATAAACGTTCTGATTCCAATACATTGTGAGCCATGACTGGCAGCCTCACATTCAAATCCAGCAGGCCCGAAGCACCGCCAAAAGCAATCGTCGCATCATTGCCAATCACCTGCGCGCACACCTGTGCCAGCGATTCGGCTATCACCGGGTTCACCTTGCCGGGCATAATCGAGGAACCGGGTTGCACTGCCGGCACGCTGATTTCACCGAGCCCACATCGCGGCCCCATATTCAGAATACGTACGTCATTGGCAATCTTGCACAGGGAAACGGCCAGTGTTTTCAATTGGCCGGATAATTCGACGACAGCATCCTGCGCCGCCTGTGCCTCAAAATGGTTCCCGGCCTCGTGAAACCTAATGCCGCAGGTTCGCGATAATTCAGTGGCCATGCGGGTTCCGAATTCCGGATGCGTATTCAAACCGGTGCCAACCGCTGTGCCCCCCTGGGCCAGTTCAGTCATATGAGGTAACGTCGATTCCAGCCGCTTGACGCCCAGCTCCAGTTGCCTTGCCCAGCCGGATATCTCCTGCCCCAGCGTGATGGGCGTGGCATCCATCAAATGGGTGCGCCCGATCTTGACAACATCGGCTGTTTCTTTTGCCTTTTTCAACACCACGCCATGCAATTGTTTCACTGCCGGAATCAGCTCGTTGATCAGCAAGTCACTGGCCGCCATATGGATGGCCGTTGGAATCACATCATTGGAGGATTGCCCCATATTCACATCGTCATTCGGGTGAATCCGTTCATGGGCATTGATAGCAGCGCAACGATGCGCAATCACTTCATTGGCATTCATATTCGTCGACGTACCGGAGCCTGTCTGAAAAATATCAAGTACGAATTGCTCATCCCAATCGCCATCGGCCACTTCCTGC
>CAJXNE010000139.1 GCA_913056285.1 uncultured Zetaproteobacteria bacterium
AGCCGTTTGAGGGCGTCATCGGATAATGGGTTGAGTATGCGAAGCAGGATACATTTTCCGACATAGCGGAAGCTGTGATAATTTAGATAGAAATCGCGAATATGGCTTACAGCGGCGTCAATACTATCAGTGTGATAAAGCAGATGATTATCTTCCGAATCAATGAGTCCGTCTTTCACCAGTCGCCGGATCCATGATTTCATAAACGGGCCCCAGAAATCATCGCCGGGCGCCTCCAGCATCACCACCGGCAGCGGCGGATTACGACCGGTTTGAATCAGCGTCAATGTTTCAAATGCCTCGTCCAGCGTGCCGAATCCGCCCGGTGTGAGCACGACTGCATCGCTTTCCTTGAGGAAAAATACCTTGCGCGTAAAAAAGTACTGGCAATAAAAATGGCGTGGTGAATCGACCATGACCGGGTTGGGTTGCTGTTCCATCGGCAGGTTGATGTTGATGGCAAAGGAGTTCTTTTCACCGGCGCCTTCATTGGCCGCCTGCATCATGCCGCCACCACCACCAGTGATAATCATAAAGCCGGCATCTTTCAGTGCTTCAGCACAAACGCGCGCCTGCTTGTAGCGCGGATGATCGGTGGGCGTTCTGGCCGAGCCGAAAATAGCTACCTTACGGCAGTCCTGATAGGGGCTGAATACATCCAGTCCCTTTCGTAGTTCAGCCAGCATTTTGGACAGCATTTTAATGTCCACATTGTCATAGCCGCCGGATACAAGTTGCAATGTTTCAAGCAACAAGGCGCGTTTATAAGGCGAATCATGTTCGTAATTCGCAAGCAGGGCTCTGGCATGTTCGCGGATGTGTTCCGGCAGATCATCAATGCCGATCGGCTCGTTCACAGGCCGCTTCTCAAGACTTATTTCGGCGCATTGATCACTACGTCAATACGTCGGTTCATGGCCCGTCCCTGTTTGAATTCATTGCTGGCAATGGGGCGTACTTCACCATAACCCAGCGCTTTTAAGCGGGTCGCATCCGCGCCGGCAGAGATGAGAAAGTCACGCACTGCTTCAGCCCGCTTCAAAGATAACACTTGATTGCCCTTGACTTCGCCCAGGCTGTCGGTGTGTCCTTCGATATTCAGATCGCGTTCCTGATAGATATCCATGGCCTGTTTTAATCGACCTAGCATATCGAAATATTTCGAGCCGATTTTGCTTCTGCCGGAATGAAATTTTAGCGATGTGAGGCGGATCAGCAACGAGCCATCGAGATTGACCAGAATGTCCACTTCACCCTTGTTAAAAAGCTTGCGCAGTTGTTGCTGGCGTTTTTTCTCAAAGGTTTCACGTTCCAGCTTGACCTTGAAGGCTTCTTTGATTTGCGAGAGCTGGCTCTGCTGCGCCTGCTTCATTTCATCGGTTTGAGCTGCCAGCTTGTTTTGTAGCTGTTGTTTATATTCCGATGCCAGTCGGGTCAGATCCTGTTGGTGGGCCTGACGTTCATCGGCCAGATCCTGGTTGAGTTTCTTCACGGCGCGCAACAAATTTTTGTCGGCGATATCGGTGAGCATGACATTGGATTGTTTGCTGATACCCAGTTCATTGGCCAGTTTTAGTTTCAATGCTCTCGTTCTGAGGACAAGTTCCTCATGACTGCTGCTCTTTTTTCGCCATGCCTTCACCTGTTCGGCCACATGCCTGGACTCACGAGCCAGATATAAGCCGTCTTCAGGGTGGCGGGGTGGTTTTCGGGTTTTGCCCTGTATAAAGGCTTCCAGCTCAGCCAGTTTGTCTTTGGCCGCCTGATAGATACGAGGGGCATAGCGTTTGGCATTGGTGTTGGCGGCTTTGCCGATAACGCTGGCGGTCATCTCAGTCAGCCAGGGCAGTGTTTGACCTATCACCTGCGTGTAAAGCTTCGCGGCTTTTTCGGCATGATTACCGGTTTGATTCAGCGATCCCTGCTCATGCGTTTCAACGGCCAGTGTGAATTCACGCGATGCATCTTTCATCAACTGCGATGTCGATATGTCTCTTGCGGCTTTGCCGGATGATGCGATAATTTCAGTAATCGCAGTGGCATCATGACGCAGACTTAATACATCGTCATAGCGCTGCCGGAAGTCTGCTGCCGTTTGTCTGGCTTCAGCCAGCGTTTCGGCAGCCTTGGCCAGGGCTGTATCCATGTCCTGTTGATTGTGCTTGTCGGTTGCCAGCATGGCAGCGCCCAAATAAGCCTCGGCGCGTTGTACGGTTTGCGGCGCAAAGCGATGATTTTCACTATGCTTGAACGCTGAAATCTGTTGTTGCAGGAGTTGCTGATTATTATTGTCAGCAGCCAGTAATGAGCTGCTGAACAGCAGTGCCGACAACAGCGTAAAAAATAGAAATCGATATTTAGCCAAGGTTTAACATCCTTTCGAGCGATAGTCTGGCCCAGCGTTTTTGCTGTTGGGGTACTTTGATCTGATTGCTAATGCGCTGTTGGCCATGCAGGGCATCGCGAACAGAGCGTAGCGCTGCGCAAAGGTGTTGCGGATCGGTGCGGAACATCGTGGAGCACATGCACACCATGGGGGATAGGAACCAGATCGGTTTATCCGGAAACTGAATGCGCAGGCGATTGACCAGATTGAGTTCCGTAGCAATGGCAAACTTACTGCCAACCGGGGCCGCCGATACATGCTTGATAATCATTTCGGTGGAGCCGATAAAATCTGCTACTTCACAGACGGCCCTGGAACATTCCGGGTGAGCCAGTATTTCTATGCCGGCATGGTTGCGGCGCATGGTCTCGGCATGTTCCGGTTTGAATAGCTGATGCACTGAGCAGAAGCCTTTCCACAGAATCAGGCGGGCTTTTTCAATCGCTTCCGGCGTGTTGCCGCCGAGTGGCTGGAACGGATCCCAGATAATCATATCCGAGTCCGGTACGCCCATGGTCACAGCGGTATTTTCGCCCAGATACTGATCGGGGAAAAAGAGTATTTTTTCGCGGTTGCCCCAGCTCCATTCGAGAATTTTGCGGGCATTGCCCGAGGTGCAGACGATACCGCCATGTTCGCCGCAAAATGATTTCAAGCTGGCGGTGGAGTTGATATAAGTGACCGGCGTAACGCACTCGTCCGGATTGATGATATCGGAGAGTTCAGCCCAGCAGCGTGTGACCTGTTCATCATCGGCCATATCGGCCATCGAACAACCGGCGGCCAGATCGGGCAGGATGACGCTTTGCTCATCGCTGGTCAGGATATCGGCAGTTTCAGCCATAAAATGTACGCCGCAGAAGATAATATAGGGTGCGCTGGTTGCTGCCGCCTGTTGCGATAATTTGAGCGAATCGCCGGACACATCGGCGAAGGCGAACACTTCTTCGCGTTGATAATGGTGACCGAGAATCAGCACCTGATCACCAAGTTCGGCTTTGAGTTGATTGATTTGTTCAAGAATATCGGTTTCGGGGGTATCGTATAGCTGCGTCAGCAGCGCCTGTGCATTCATATGCCACAGTTTCCGGTGCTGTGGATGGCTTGTCAAATTAAGCCGTTCAGGGTTATTCAACATGTTGCACATAAGATCAGAGTTGAGCGTTGGAAAACTGCATTGGCACCATCATTGAACCGTTCATTCGAGCTGCTCTTGCGTTTGCCTCGCCATGCTCGTTATGCTTAAGTGATTCACTGCTGCCCGGTAATTTCACATCAAAATATATGATGTTCCATTTTCATGAAGGTTTATTAGCATGCGCTCCCGGATTCTATGTGTCCCCGAACGTATGGTTACAACGAATCGCAGATAGAAAATTAAAAATTGTTATTTTCAACAAATAATGACATGCACCCTTAGCTCAGCTGGATAGAGCGTCGGCCTCCGAAGCCGAAGGCCAGTGGTTCGAATCCACTAGGGTGCACCATTTGTTGATATGTGTGAATTCAAACTCGAAATTACCACAGCTTCTCCAGCAGGCATTCGCTGAGATTTGCACCTTTTCGCGGAGGTGTTGCCACGCTAGTGTTGGCGAATCGGGCGGGCGCTTTGTGAGCTTGCCCGTTTTATTGTCCCTGTAGCAACATCCGGGACGCAACGCATCAGGGAGTGATAGAGCCGCATGCCACGTCGAACTGATATTCAATCCATTATGATTTTAGGCGCTGGTCCGATTGTGATCGGGCAGGCCTGTGAATTTGATTATTCCGGTGTTCAGGCCTGCAAGGCGCTGAAGGAAGAGGGTTTCCGGGTGGTACTGGTGAATTCCAATCCGGCCACGATTATGACCGATCCCGAATTCGCCGATGCCACTTACATTGAGCCGGTCACATGGAAAGTGGTGGCGAAGATTATTGAGAAAGAGCGCCCCGATGCGATTCTGCCGACCATGGGCGGGCAGACGGCGCTGAACTGCGCACTCTCCCTGAACAAACACGGTATTCTGCAAAAATTTGGTGTCCATTTGATTGGCGCGCAACCCGATGCGATTGATAAAGCTGAAGATCGTGAGCGTTTCAAGGCGGCTATGGACCATATCGGTCTGGAAATGGCGCGTGGTGGTTTTGCCCATTCGATGCAGGAAGCGCGTGATCTGGCTATCGAAATTGGATATCCGATTATCATTCGCCCCTCCTTCACGCTTGGCGGTTCCGGCGGCGGCATTGCCTATAATCCCGAAGAATTTGAACAGATTGCTGCATCCGGTCTGGATGCATCGCCGACTGACGAGATTCTGGTGGAAGAATCAATTATCGGCTGGAAAGAATTCGAGATGGAAGTTATGCGCGACCATGCTGATAACTGCGTGATTATCTGCTCGATTGAGAATCTCGATCCGATGGGCGTGCATACCGGCGATTCGATCACGGTTGCACCGGCGCAAACGCTGACCGACAAGGAATATCAGCGTATGCGTGATGCGTCCATTGCCATTCTGCGCGAAATCGGTGTGGAAACAGGCGGTTCTAATGTGCAGTTCGCGGTTAATCCGGCCGATGGCCGCTTGATTATTATCGAGATGAATCCGCGTGTGTCGCGTTCTTCGGCACTGGCCTCCAAAGCGACCGGATTCCCGATTGCCAAAATCGCGGCCAAGCTGGCGGTGGGCTATACACTGGATGAAATCCGCAATGATATTACCGGCGAAACCTACGCTGCATTTGAGCCGACCATCGATTATGTGGTGACCAAGCTGCCGCGTTTTGCCTTTGAGAAATTTCCCGGCGCAGATCATCGTTTAACCACACAGATGAAATCGGTGGGCGAGGTGATGGCCATCGGACGCAGCTTTACCGAGAGCCTCGGCAAAGCCATGCGCGGCTTGGAAACCGGCACCTGCGGCTTTGATAAAAGCGTGCCTGACGATGAAGATAGTGATCGTTTCTTGCAGGAAAAACTGGCAGTGCCGGGTGCGGAACGTTTGTGGTGGGTCGGCGAGACCTTGCGGAAGGGATG
>CAJXNE010000140.1 GCA_913056285.1 uncultured Zetaproteobacteria bacterium
GTGGCTCAAGGTTTTTGGTTCCGGCTATGCTGGCTTAGGACAATGGCTTTGATGATTACTGACGACTGTATCAACTGTGCTGTATGTGAACCGGAATGCCCGAACACAGCTATTTTTGAGGGTGAGGAAATCTTTGAAATTGATCCGGGCCTGTGCACTGAATGCATCGGGCATTTTGATGAGCCGCAATGTCAGATGGTGTGTCCGGTTGATTGTATTCCAATGAATCCGGATCGAATGGAATCAAGGGATGAACTACAGAAGAAATATGAAAAACTAACGGGGAAAAGTACATGAGCGGACGTTTATTGATTGTTTCCGGTCCTTCCGGTGCCGGAAAATCGAGCTTATGTGGTGCGTTGTTGCAACAGAACCCGGCCTTAAAATTATGCATTTCCTGCACCACAAGAGCGCCGCGCCCGGGTGAGTTGGATGGTCGCGAATATCATTTCCTCAGTGCGGATGATTTTTTGACCCAGCGTGATCAGGGCGCCTTTCTGGAATCGGCGCGTGTGCATGGTAATCTGTATGGTACCAGACAGCAGGATGTGGAGTCGATGCTGGCTGCCGGCGAGGATGTGCTGCTTGAAATCGACTGGCAGGGTGCACAGCAGGTCGCCGATAAAATGCCTTCCGCCATTCGCGTGTTTATCTCGCCGCCGTCACTGGAAGAATTGCGCCATCGTCTGATTTCACGCGGTCAAGATGAAGCGGAGGTGGTGGAGCGCCGCGTTGCTGCCGCACAGGCCGAGATGGAGCATGCCGGGGAAGCACACTTCCAGCTGATCAACGATGATTTTGATGCAACATTAAAGGCACTGGAGAGCATCGTCACAAGCTCACCCGGAGCAGAGCAATCGCATTAAAGAAATGAACGAACAGGCCACAACCACCCACCTGGTTATTTTTTAATGAACCGTTCTGGCATAGCTACAAATGCAAAGAATCCAACAACGCATTTTATTTTAATACGATTGCTATGAATCCCGGAGGTACACGCATCGCTAAACAGGTTAGCATTGGCGCATGACTAATAATAATATCCTCAAAAAAATCGCTATTGCCAACAATCTCAAACATTTTGAAATGAAAGAAATATTTGAGCTCGGTAGCTTTGAATTCAGCAGTAGCCGTATCAAGGCGTTTATGGCCGGTTCGAAAAACAAAAACTACGAAAAACTTTCCGATGAATATTTTGAAGCATTCCTGAACGGCTTTATTATCTATTCGCGTGGCCCTGTGGATGAGCCCACCGTACTGCCGCGCACGATCGAAAGTCATATCATTGGTCTGATTGAATCAGGCAATTCGGAAGCCATTGATGAGATTCGCAGCTTGGTTGGAGCGGTAGAGGCGTAACGCACCTGCCGGTTCAGTGGTCATCGCTTGTATATATAATAAGCAACACTAAGCTGCGCCTCCTTTTCAGCCATGCGTATGACTCGCATGGTAAATACGTTTCACTGGAACAGCGCATTGATTTCTACATCCGGCATTACCATGCAATTCGGGGACAAGCCCTTATTTGAAAATATCTCGGTCAGGTTTGGCGATCATAATCGCTACGGATTGATTGGCGCCAATGGTTGCGGAAAATCCACCCTGATGAAAATTCTGGGCGGTGATCTGGAGCCGACGGCCGGCCACGTCAATATCGGCCAGCATCAACGGCTCGGAAAACTGCGGCAGGATCATTTCGCCTTTGAAGAGCATACGGTGCTCGATACGGTGATGATGGGCTATGAAAAGCTGTGGAAGATCAAGCAGGAACGCGATCTGATTTATGCACAGCCGGAACTCTCGGAAGAAGATGGCATGCGTGCCGGTGATCTGGAAGGGCAGTTTGCCGAACTCGATGGCTATAGCGCTGAAGCGGGTGCCGGAGAATTATTGCTGAGCATGGATATCCCGCTGGCCTGTCACGATGGACTGATGAAATCGATTGCGCCGGGGCAGAAGCTGCGTGTATTGCTGGCGCAGGCGCTGTTTGGCAATCCCGATGTGATTCTGCTCGATGAGCCGACCAATAACCTTGATATCAATGCCATTCGCTGGCTCGAAAACATCATCAATAACCGGGATTGCACGATGATCATTATTTCGCATGATCGTCATTTCCTCAACAGCGTCTGTACCCACATGGCCGATCTGGATTATGGTGAGCTGCGTATTTTTCCCGGTAATTATGATGCGTATATGGTCGCGGCCACGCAGGCGCGGGAAAAGCTGTTATCCGAGAATGCAAAGAAAAAAGGGCAGATTGCTGAATTGCAGGCTTTTGTCAGTCGCTTCTCGGCCAATGCATCCAAATCCGCTCAGGCCACATCGCGCGCCAAACAGATTGAAAAAATCCAGTTGGATGAAGTGAAGCCGTCCAGCCGAGTTAATCCGTTTATTCGTTTCACGCAGGATAAAAAGCTCTACCGCATTGCGCTGGAGCTGAAGGGGTTGAGCAAGGGTTTTGATGGTAAGCCGTTGTTTGAGGGTTTTGATCTGATGATTCCGGTTGGTGAACGGGTGGCAGTGATCGGCGCCAACGGTATTGGCAAAACCACCTTGTTACGCTGTCTGGCCAACGACCTTCAGCCCGATGCCGGCGTGGTAAAATGGTCGGAAAATGTGAATCTGGGTTATTATGCCCAGGATCATTCCGCAGATTTTGCTGAGGATGACAGCCTGTTCGACTGGATGGCGCAGTGGAAGAAAGAAGAGCACGGCGAGCAGGAGATACGCGGCAATCTCGGGCGTATGCTATTTTCCCGTAACGATATTGAAAAAACGGTGCAGAAGCTCTCCGGCGGTGAGCAGGGGCGTATGCTGTTCGGCAAGTTCATGTTTCAGAATCCCAATGTTTTGTTGCTCGATGAACCGACCAATCACATGGATATGGAATTTATCGAGTCACTGAATACGGCGCTGGAGCATTATCCGGGCACGTTGATCTTTGTCAGCCATGATCGCGAATTCGTATCCTCACTGGCCACACGCATTATTGAACTTACACCGGATGGCATCGTGGATTATCATGGCAGCTATGAGGAATATTTGGCCAGTAGCCTGCCGGACACTGGGGAATGACGCAGTTGGGTAATCTAAAAACATAGTAAAATACTGGTTTTTTTAATGCGATTGCCCTGTACCTAACGCCTCGTCACATTGACTCAGGCGGGCTGTTTGGACAGGGTGCGCCGCAAATTTTTGTATCTCCCAAGGTGGCTTCTTTCATGTCAGACACAACTTCAAGCAAGTACGATCTTCTCGATGCACCGGCACTGGATAAAACGACAGATGGACTGGTGAAAGGTATCCAGCGCCACTATCTGCGCACCTTGGGACAGCATACCAGCAGCACGTCCAATCATTATAAATACCAGGCGCTGGCTTATACGATTCGGGATCACCTGATGGAAAACTGGAAAAATACCAAGGATGCCTACATCGAAGCCGATGGCAAACGTTCCTACTATTTGTCTCTGGAATTCCTTATGGGTCGCGCGCTGGGCAATGCGATGCTGAATCTTGGTCTGGATGATAAGGCTGCCGATGCGTTGCATCAACTGGGCCTGAGCTATGAAGAAAAAATCGAGATGGAACGTGATGCTGGCCTGGGTAATGGCGGTCTGGGGCGTTTGGCTGCATGCTTTATTGATAGTTGTGCAACCTTGCAATTGCCGGTTACTGGCTATGGCATTCGTTATGAATACGGCATGTTCCGGCAGGTGATTCAGAATGGCCATCAGATCGAGGAACCGGATCACTGGCTGAACTACGGCAATGTATGGGAAATCACCCGGCCTGAATATACCCAGCGCATTCACTTTGGCGGCCATACGGAATGTTACCATGATGATCAGGGCGTGCGGCGCTGCCGTTGGGCTGATACGCAGGATGTGCTGGCTATTCCATATGATACGCCGATTCCGGGTTTTAAAAATAATACGGTCAATACGCTGCGCTTGTGGAAATCGGCTGCGACCGATGAATTTGATCTGGGCGAATTCAATTCCGGCGATTATGCCGGTTCCGTGGCGTCAAAGAATAGCGCCGAACATATTTCGATGGTGTTATACCCGAATGATGCCAGTGAGAACGGTAAGGAATTACGTCTGCGTCAGCAGTATTTTCTCGCCTCGGCCAGTATCAGGGATGTATTGCGTCAGTGGACGTTAGCCCACGGCAATGATTTCAGCGAGTTTGCCGACAAAAACTGCTTCCAGCTTAATGATACGCACCCGACCGTTTCTGTTGCCGAACTGATGCGTCTGCTGATGGATGAATATCGACTGGAATGGGATGAAGCATGGGCGATTACCAGCAAGACCATGGCATACACCAATCATACGCTGCTACCTGAAGCGCTGGAGCGCTGGCCTGTTCACCTGTTCGGGCGTTTATTACCGCGACTGCTGGATATTATTTATGAAATCAATGCCCGCTTCCTGACTATCGTGGCTGAACGCTGGCCTGGCGATGTGGCGCGTCAGAGTCGCATGTCGATTATCGAAGAAGGCGATGTACAGCAGGTGCGTATGGCCTACTTGGCCATCGTGGGCAGTTTTTCCATCAATGGTGTGGCACAGTTGCATTCGGATTTGCTGGTTGAGGGTCTGTTCAAGGATTTCCATGAACTGTGGCCGGAAAAATTCAACAACAAGACCAATGGCGTTACCCAGCGTCGCTGGATGGCATGGTGTAACAAGCCCTTGAGCCGTTTAATCAGCGATAGCATTGGCGATGAATGGATTACCGATTTGCAGCAACTGCGTCGTCTGGCGCCGTTTGCCGATGATGCAGATTTCCGTGCTCAGTGGGCAGATTGCAAGCGTAACAATAAAGAACGTCTGGCTGCAGTGGTTGAAAAAGAGTGTGGTGTTACATTCAGTCCTGATGCGATGTTTGATATTCAGGTCAAGCGCATCCATGAATACAAGCGCCAGCTACTCAATGTGCTGCATGTCATTCATCTGTACGAACGCATCAAGCGCGGCGATACGGCCAACTGGACGAATCGCTGTGTGCTGATCGGTGGCAAGGCCGCGCCGGGGTATTATATGGCCAAGCAGATTATCAAGCTGGTCAGCAATGTTGCCGATGTGGTGAATAATGATCCGGATGTGGGCGACAAGTTGAAAGTGGTGTTTTTCCCGAATTATCGCGTATCCGCCATGGAGGTGATTTGTCCGGCGGCCGATCTCTCCGAGCAGATTTCCACTGCTGGCAAGGAAGCCTCCGGTACCGGCAATATGAAATTTATGATGAATGGTGCGATGACCATCGGTACGCTTGATGGCGCCAATATCGAAATTCGTGAGGAAGTCGGCGATGAGAATTTCTTCCTGTTCGGCATGGATGCGGCAGAAGT
>CAJXNE010000141.1 GCA_913056285.1 uncultured Zetaproteobacteria bacterium
AGGGCGATTGGTCCGAGATAAAGTGGCTGGCGGAGATGTTTTATTGCCGCAGGAGCGAATTGGTGAATTACTGGTACTGGTTCCACAACAGAAGGCTGCCATTGCTCTGATTACCAAATCGACAGCGCCGGTGAATATTGGCGACGCTATCAAAAGCAGGCATCCATAACGCATTCGTGAAAGCGCGCCTATAGTCTTTTTACTTATGAGCAGTGACTGTGTGATTTCAGATAAGGCGACACAATGGCTGCGGTTGTCGATGGTGCGCGGCATCGGGCCGATGACAGGGCGCAAGCTGGTGCACGCTGTTGGTGGTATCGAACACCTGTGGACGCAGTCGACACTTGAACTGCAAAAGATAGATGGTATCGGTCCGGCGGCGCTGTCGGCGCTGGAGCCGGCGCTGGAGCAAGACCTTGATCAGGCCGTCGAAGTTACAATCGAGCTTTGTCGACAGCGGGGCATCGGCCTGATCAGTCCGGATGACCCGCCCTGGCCGGAATCGTTAGCGCCATTCGATGATGCGCCGCTACTGTTATTTTTTCGGGGTGATGTAAGCTGCCTTCATCATCAGCGTATGTTAGCCGTGGTGGGCGCGCGCCGGGCCAGCCGCGAAAGCAGTATCATTACCCGGCGCTGGTGCAGTTATTTATCCAATCATCAAGTCTGTATTGTCAGCGGCATGGCCTATGGCATCGATGCGGCGGCGCATGGCGGCGCGCTCGAAGGCGAATCGCCCACCATCGCGGTGCTGGGCTGTGGGATGGCGGCATTATCCGAACAACAACAGCGGCAGGTGGAAGCGATTGCGGCTCAGGGCTGCGTGGTCAGCGAGTTCTTGCCGGAAATCACTGCCAGACCGGAACATTTCCCGCGCCGTAATCGTATTATTGCCGGATTGAGCCATGCCACGCTGGTCATGGAAGCGGATGTGCGTTCGGGTTCCCTGATTACGGCCAGGCAGGCGCTTGACTACGGACGCGAGGTATTTGCTGTGCCGGGTTCGGTGCTGGGTGGCAATCATGCCGGTTGCCATTTGCTGATTCGCGAAGGTGCGGTGCTGACTGAAAATGCCGATGATGTGTTGCAAAATATGGGGTGGCAGTCCACTGAACAGGGGAACCCCAGTGGTGGAAAACGCTATCAACCAGGCGATGCGGATGAGTCAAAACTGTTGCAGGCATTGGTTGATGGCAGCATGCATCTGGATCATCTGGCTGAAACTTGCGGCTTGACCGTGCCTGAGCTTTCCCCCATCGTGCTGCGCCTTGAGCTGCAGGGTGTGATTGAACGTTTGCCGGGCAGCCGTTATATGTTGTCCGTGGAGTTGCATCGAACATGAGCGCAGTTGTTGTTGTGGAGTCCCCCGCCAAAGCGAAAACGATCGAAAAATATTTGGGCAAGGGCTATAAAGTGCTGGCCAGTTACGGTCATGTCCGCGCCTTTCCCAAGAAAGACGGTTCAGTTGATCCGGATAACGATTTCGCTATCAAATATCAGATTATTGAAGACAAGAAAAAGCGTATTGATGCTATTGATAAGGCCATGAAGCGGGCCGATACGCTGATTCTCGCCAGCGATCTGGATCGCGAGGGTGAAGCCATTGCATGGCATGTGGCCGAAGTCTTGCGCGATCGCGGTTCGCTGGATGGCAAGCAGATTCAGCGTATTACTTTTAACGAAATTACCAAGAAAGCTATTACACAAGCTGTTGAGAGTCCGGGCGAAGTGGATCTGCAATTGGTCGATGCCCAGCAGGCGCGCAGCGCACTGGATTATCTGGTTGGCTTTACCCTCTCCCCCTTGTTGTGGCGCAAGATTCGCAGCGGTTTGTCCGCCGGGCGTGTGCAATCTGTGGCGCTGCGCCTGATTTGTGAGCGTGAACAGCATATCCGCGATTTTGACCCGAAAGAATTTTGGACGATTGATGCGGCCTGTGAAGCAGATAAAGTTGGATTTCAGGCGCAGTTGCATGCCGTCGATGGCAAAACGCTGACAAAATTTTCCATTACCGATGGCGTCAATGCCAAGGTGATGGCGCGTCGGGTTGAGAAGGGTACTTTCAGCGTTGTCGATGTAAAAAAGAAACAGAGCAGGCAGCAGCCCTCTCCCCCGTTTATCACGACTACGCTGCAAATGGACGCCTCGCGCAAGTTAGGTTTTACGGCCAGAAAAACCATGCAGGTGGCGCAGAAATTGTATGAAGGCATAGAAGTGGACGGCGAACCGGTCGGTTTAATTACTTATATGCGAACCGATTCGCTGAATGTGTCCGAAGATGCTATTGACGAGATGCGTGTACATATTATCAGTTCCTATGGCAGTCAATACCTGCCTGAAAAACCGCGCCATTTTAAGACCCGGAGCAAAAACGCGCAGGAAGCGCATGAGGCTATTCGCCCCACCTCCATCTCGCGCACGCCCGAATCTATGAAATCCGTGCTCGATGTGGACGGATTGAAACTATATACACTGATATGGAAACGGGCGCTGGCCTCACAAATGGCAGCCGCTGTACTCGATCAGGTGCGTGCGGATATTGATTCCGGTGAGCTGATGTTACGTGCCACTGGTTCTACGCTGGCCTTTGCCGGTTTCCGTAAGCTCTATATTGAAGGTACGGATGAACCGGTCAAAGATGACAAGGAACGTTTGCTGCCGCCGCTCGCAGTTGGTGATGCGATTATGATTGACCAGGCCACGGCCAAGCAGCATTTCACTGAACCCAAACCGCGCTTTTCCGAGGCGACACTGGTGAAAGAACTCGAAGCCGACGGTATTGGACGTCCGTCCACCTATGCATCGATTCTGAATGTGCTGCGCGTACGCCAATATGTGGAGATGGAAAGAAAGCGTTTTGTGCCGACTGATACGGGCGAATGGGTGAACAAGTTTCTGGTTTCTTCATTCAATGATATTGTGAATCCGAAATTCACCGCCTCAGTGGAAGATAAACTCGATGCTGTTGCACGCGGAGAGCGTGGCTGGAAACCGATCTTACGTGATTTCTGGGGGCCATTTAAAGCCGCAGTCGATTTCGCAGCGACTGCCCCGCGCCCATCGGAAGAAACCGAGGAAGTGTGCCCGGAATGCGGTAAACCCATGGCCATTAAACTGGGGCGTTATGGTAAGTTTCTTGCCTGCACCGGTTATCCGGAATGTAAGGTGGCTAAACCGCTGAATGGTAAAGAAGGTGAGCAGGCTGAACCCGAACTCTCCGACCAGAAATGTGACAAATGCGGTGAGCCGATGGTGATTAAAGCGGGGCGCTATGGGAAATTTCTGGGTTGTTCCGCTTATCCCAAATGCAAAAACATTCAGCCGCTGGAAAAGCCGAAAGACACAGGTATCGCCTGTCCGCAATGCGGCAAGGGCACTTTTTTAGAGAAGAAGTCGCGACGGGGTAAAGTGTTCTATTCTTGCTCGGCTTATCCCAAGTGCAAAAATGCGTTGTGGAATGAACCGATTGATCGCGCCTGCCCTGAGTGCAATGCGCCATTTGTTACGGTTAAGGTCACCAAGCGTCGTGGCACCGAACATGTGTGTGCGACAGAAGGCTGCGGCTGGAAAGAGACGATTGAGGTTCCGGAAACAGCGTAGTTATGGCCATATCATTGCGGTGCGGCTCGCTTGCAGATCTTGAAGCGGTTTATCGTTTAAACAGAGAAAATTTTTCTGAATATTGGTCGAAAGAATCGCTATTCTCGGCGCTTGAATCCGGTTACGGGCTGATCTTGTGTGAGGCCGATGGCGACCCTGTCGCCTATCTGCTCAGCCTGACCGTGGTGGATGAAATCCAGATCATGCAGATTGCCGTATCCTCGGCTTATCGAAGACAGGGGCTGGCCAAACGCATGACGGAAATGCTGGCTGCTTCGGCAGAAAAGCCACCAGTCATGACGCTGGAAGTACGCTTGTCCAATCAGCCGGCCAGAAAACTCTATGCCGGACTGGGTTTTGAAGAAGTCGGTTATCGAAAAAATTATTATGCCCCCGATGCATTCGGCTGTCGCGAAGACGCTGTATTGATGACATTGGCAGTGTGATTTAGTACCATTTTAATTCAAAACTGACGGCAGGGAGCTCTTATGCAAGATGCAAATTTCGTTCAAGGCTTGCTGGATTTCATACAGCGCTCACCCACACCTTTCCATACCGTTCAAACCATGGTTGAAATACTTGAAGCGGCTGGTTTTAGTCGTCTGACGGAAACAGAGCAATGGGGGCATCTGCAGGTTGGCCAACGCTGTTTTGTTACGCGTAATGATTCATCCATTATTGCATTTGGGGTGCATCAACCCTTGCCGGAACACGGTATTCGCATGGTTGGCGCTCATACCGACAGCCCCTGCCTGAGGGTAAAACCGAACCCGGAAATCATAGCTCAAAACTACCTGCAGCTGGGTGTTGAAGTGTACGGCGGTGCGCTGCTCAACCCCTGGTTTGATCGTGACCTGTCCCTTGCAGGCCGGGTCAGTTTTCTCAGTGAGAGCAAGAACATTGAGCATCAGTTGATCAATCTAGAAAAAGCGGTTGCCGTGATTCCCAGCCTGGCTATCCATCTGGATCGCAATGCCAATGACCAACGCACGATTAACAAACAAACCGATTTGCCGCCGGTATTGATGAATTTGCCGGACAGTAGCGCTGACACGGAAATCCACTTCAATACGCTGTTACTGGATATGGTGAATGCGCAGCTCACCGCCACGCAACCGGAGTGTGCCAAAGCTGTGAAAGTACTGGATTATGAATTGAGTTTTTATGATGTGCAGGCACCCGCCCTTATTGGCTTGAATGATGATTTTATTGCCAGCGCCCGACTCGATAACCTACTTAGCTGTTATACCGGTTTAATGGCGCTATTAGGTCATCAGGGCGATGAAAACGTATTGCTGGTATGCAATGATCATGAGGAAGTTGGCAGTGTATCAACTGCCGGAGCACAAGGGACGTTCCTGAAATCCGTGCTCACCCGCCTGTGCGCCAATGAGGTATGCGCAAGCGATGAACAGGTCAGTCGGATGTTGGCTGCAAGTTTGATGATTTCAGTGGATAACGCCCATGCTATCCACCCCAATTTTGCCGATAAGCATGAACCCAATCATGGCCCTGTCATCAATCAGGGGCCGGTCATCAAAATCAATGCCAATCAGCGCTATGCCAGCAACAGTGAAACCAGCGCGCTGTTCAGGCACCTGTGCGATTCGGTTGATGTGCCGGTGCAAGCATTTGTGGTGCGTAGCGACATGGGATGCGGCAGCACGATCGGCCCGATTACGGCCAACCTGCTTGGTGTTCGCACCGTTGACGTTGGCGTGCCGACGTTAGCCATGCAC
>CAJXNE010000142.1 GCA_913056285.1 uncultured Zetaproteobacteria bacterium
CGCCTGAAATCGTTTCATCCACACTCGGCGCTTCGAACACTTCTTGCCGGTAGTCCGGTTCGCCCTGCTCTTTCAGATGTTCCACCAGATCAATCACTTCCGCATCGGATACAAAGGCGCAATGCACCCGTTTTAAATCACGACCACCGCTCAAAAACAGGCTATCACCCATGCCGAGCAGTTGTTCGGCACCCATCTGATCCAGAATGGTGCGCGAATCAATTTTGGAGGATACCTGAAACGATAAGCGACTCGGCAAATTCGCCTTGATCAAGCCGGTAATCACATCCACGCTGGGGCGCTGGGTTGCCAGAATCAAATGCAATCCGGCCGCCCTCGCCTTCTGGGCGATTCTACAAATCGCCTGCTCCACTTCTTTGCCAGCCACCATCATCAAATCGGCCAGCTCATCAATCACAATCACAATCTGCGGCAGGCGTTCTGCCCCTTCCTGTTTCACAGCCGCCTTGTTATAGCCTTCGAGATTGCGCACCCTGGCTTCGCTCATGAGCTGATAGCGACGCTCCATTTCATACACGGCCCAGTTCAGAGCCTTGGCCGCCTTGTGCGGATTGGTCACCACAGGCACCAGCAGATGCGGAATATCATCATACATGGACAGTTCCAGCATCTTCGGATCAACCAGAATCAGGCGCAAGTCCTGCGGCGTTCTGGTCATCAGGATGGAGCAAATCATGGTATTGACGGCCACCGATTTACCGGAACCGGTCGTACCGGCCACCAGCAAATGCGGCATCTTGGCCAGATCAGCCACTACCGGCTGACCGGAAATATCCACCCCGAGCGCCAACGGCAAATTCAACCGTTTATTGGAAAACTCACGGCTGGAAAGCACCTGATGCAACACCACCATTTCACGTGATTCATTGGGAATTTCGATGCCAATCACATTCTTGCCGGGAATATTGCCTGCTACGCGCACACTGATCGCCGCCATCGAGCGGGCCAGATCATCCTGCAAAGCTATGATGCGATTGATTTTGGTACCTGGCGCGGGCTCCAGTTCAAACTGGGTCACCACCGGCCCGGGTTGTACGGCAACCACCTGCCCTTCAACCCGATAATCCAGCAGTTTTTTCTCCAGCATGCGTGCAATCGCCTGCAAGGCGGCAGGATTATGTTCGCGCTGCTGGCCCTCGCCGCGATCGAACAGGTTCAATGAAGGCAGTTTAAAGCCGGAACCGGCCGGCTCCTTGAAGGCCAGTTCGGTCTGTTGCTCCTGTTTGGCCCGGCGCGATACGCTTACTTTGGCCTGTTTTGCGACATCCGGCTCGGATTCTGCGATATGCACAGGCCGTTTCTTGCGCGTTTCCTTACGCGTTTCACGCGCTTCAATACGATCTTTTCGATCTGAAGCTTTGGAAAAAACATTACCAACCACGCTATGAAACCATGCAACTGCCAGACGCAACCAGCCATACACGGTGCGCACCAGCTTCAACACCGACCAGTGCGAAGCCGCCACCAGAGCGCTCAACGCCAGCGTAAACAGCAACACATCGCGGCCAATAGCACCCAAAGGCATAGACAGTGCCTGCGCCAGCATCGCACCCAGCGCACCGCCTGTACCGGCAGGAAGCGCCAGCGCATCCAATATCGAAGCTGATGGGATATGCGCCTGAAACAGAGCCGCCACAGCCAACACAAACGGCAACCAGAATAATGATGTCCAGCCAGCCAGATACGGCGTCCTACCCCAGGCGACTCGCACCACCAGCGTGCCCAATAGCAGCAGCCATAGCCAGCTTGCATAACCGAATAGCTGGTAAAAGAAATCCGCCGCATAAGCGCCGACAATGCCGGCCATATTCAGCGCCGCCCCACCGGTTTCATGATTCAGCGACGGATCGGCAGCCGAAAAGCTGAACAAGGCCAGCACCAGCATCACTGTCACGCCGCCAATCAGCAACGCCAATGCTTCACGCGTTAACATGCGCACGTCCATCAGATTTCCAGCACCACGGGCAATACCATCGGTCTGCGCCCGATATGCTTGCGACACCAACGACGCAAGAACAGCCGCACTTCTTCACGGGTTACATCCAGATCGGCCAGTAGTTCCCGGTCCATGTTTTCAAGAAACTGCTGCAAAGCAGCTCCCGCTCTGGCCAGTATATCTTCACTGACATCTTCATGCAGCACGCCACGCGCCACCAGTTCCGGTGCATTCAGTAGCTTAGCTTCATGCCGACTAAGTAATACGGTGGCGGAGATCATGCCGTCATCTGCCAGAATCCGGCGATCGCGCAGTACCACCCCATCGATTTCATCACGAATCTCGCCATCAACAAATACCGCACCAGCGTGGAATTCAGGCCCGGCCTGAATATGCTCATCGTCCACTTCCACACAATGACCATTCTCGGCAATAATCGTATGCTCAAATGGGATGCCAGTCGCCACGGCCAGATCACGATGCTCAATCAGGTTTCTGTATTCTCCGTGCACCGGATAGAAGAATTTTGGCCGGGTCAGCTGCATCATCATTTTCAACTCATGCGCCTGGGCATGGCCGGAAACGTGCAGCGGAGCCTGGCGAGCATGCATGATACGCGCCCCGCGCCGATAAATATGATTATACAGGCCGGCGATAATGCGCTCATTGCCGGGGATATTACTGGATGAAAAAATCACCACATCGCCCTGACCGATGGTCACACCCTTGAATCGTCCATGCGCCAGCCGCGCCAGCGCCGCCCGCGATTCACCTTGCGAACCAGTAGCAATAATCAATAATTCGGCATCCGGCACAGCGCCGATCTGTTTGATATCCACCATGGTACCGGCCGGCACATTCAGCCGATTCAGCGTATGGGTGATATCCATATTGCGTTCCAGGCTACGTCCAGCCACCGATACCTTGCGTCCGTTGGCCACGGCGGCATCAACGATCTGCTGAATACGGAACATATTGGAAGCGAAGGTAGTGACAATCACCTTGCCCTTGCACTGACTCACCGCCTGTTTCAAAGCCGGGCCGACAATACGTTCGGACGGGCCACTGCCGGAGCGCGTCGCATTGGTCGAGTCGGAAGCCAGCAGAATCACGCCTTCATCTCCAAGTTGAGAGAAACGATGAATGGCTGTCGTTCTGCCATCTATTGGCGCCGGATCAATTTTAAAATCGCCGGTATGCACAATCACGCCAAGTCGTGTGTGAATGGCAATGGAGACCGCATCCATAATCGAATGCGTCACAGGCACGCCTTCTACCTTGAACGGACCGACCTTCACGCTATCGCCATTTTCTGGCATGGCTCTTAAATCACCTTTATAACCACGCTCAGTCAACTTGTTGCGCACCAGCGCCAGCGTTACTTCAGAGCCATAAACGGGCAATCCCAGTTTCGGCAACAAATGCGGCAAGCCGCCAATATGATCTTCATGGCCATGCGTCAGTAACAAGGCATGAAGATTCAGTCCCAGCTCATCAAGTGCAGAAATATCCGGCACCACCACATCAACACCATGCTGACCCGGCTCGGGGAAACCCATGCCGCAATCGACAATCACCGCATCATCATCGACGGCATACACCATCATATTTTTACCAAATTCGCCTACTCCCCCCAACGGGAAGCAACGCAATACCGGATCACTCATTTAAACTCCTCATTCGCAGGCCACCTTAGAAAACCCATCTGCATCAGCCGTGTTCTCTGTCACAATACATCAATTCGCCGCCTTCACGCCTAACCCGGCATAGCAGGAATCAATCAGAGAAATCGAAAGCCTTAGGCTATGTTCTCCAGATCTCTTAATTCGTGCCTATTCGTGTCATTCGTGGCTCGCTTTCTTGTTCATCATATTCAAGCAGCGCCGCGACTGCCCGGCTTGATCGCAGGCAGCAATCCGGCCCGGCAAATCGGGCAATCATCTCCAGCATGGGTTTCCACATTCAATTCAATCGCGGTGGCATACGGCACGTCAAAACGCCCCTGCTCATCCGGCGCGCGATCCACAACAGCTAACACCTGTACTGGATTACCGCCATATTCACGCACCACAGCCATGCATTCGCATACCGATCCGCCAGTGGTAATCACATCTTCCACCACCAGAATCCGGCATCCTTCCGCAATCGAAAAACCGCGACGCAGCTGCATCTCCCCTTCCTTGCGTTCGGTGAAGATAAACGGTTTTTTCATCAATCTGGCCACTTCCTGGCCAATCACCAGCCCGCCAATGGCCGGCGACACTACCATATCAATCTGATCTGCATCATGAACCTTGCTTATCAGTTCCCCGGCCAGTTTGGTGGCGTGATCGATATTCATCAACACCAACGCCGATTGCAAATAACGCGCCGAATGGCGGCCACTGGAGAGAATAAAATGGCCGTTCAGTAAAGCGCCTGCATCTTCGTACATCGCCAGAATTTCTTGTTCGTTCATAATTCTTCCTTTTCCGCGCATTTATTTTATCAGCCATGAAGCTGCCGACAGCCTACCCCGCGCGGGAATTGTGCGGCAGTGTAACAGCTTCCCCCAAAAGGCTGAACCTTGCACCTTTATATTCCCCGCCAGCGTAGCCCGATATAGAAAAACCACAGGCCGAGATGACAAATAAACATACATTTGAAGAATGAATTTGGTGGGCGCCACTTGCCTCTGCGAGGACATGCCAGCCGATGTGCCACCGGAGGTGTGTGAGGGAACCGCTGATTAGATCAGTGCTCCCGTGCAGCCAAGCTTTATGTAATAGTGCTATAAGTATGACCGGCGACTATCGGCCAAAAGCGGACATTCGCAAATAATTGAAAAGGCCGTCCCCATCAAAATATGAAGATGGGAACAGCCAAATAAACCTCAGGGCTTAATAGCTTCTACAGTTGCTGAAACCACATAGTCTTCAAGATTACTTCCAGGTACCCAATTACGGATAAACTCCCTGCTCTCATCTTTTGGTTTGATTGATACTTTTTCAAACCCAATCTCTTTAAGCATGCCTTCAATATCTGAAATTAGCGAAGCACCAGCCAAGCAGCCAGTATAAAGAGCCATGTCACCTGTTAAGTCCTCAGGCAACTCTGTAGATGCAACCACATCAGAAATTGCCAGCCTTCCTCCGGGCTTAAGCACTCTGAAAGACTCCTGATAGACCTTGGCTTTTTCAGGAGACAAGTTAATAACACAATTGGAAATAATCACATCTACCGATGAATCAGCGACAGGTAGGTGCTCTATTTCTCCCAGCCTGAATTCAACATTGCTATAACCAGATTTATCCGCATTCCTCC
>CAJXNE010000143.1 GCA_913056285.1 uncultured Zetaproteobacteria bacterium
ATACCGTACTGGCTTTCGACAAAGACGGTAACACGACTGTATTTCACAGGTATTAGTCCCTTACAAATAAAATCTAATACAACAGCACAAGATATTTTACCGCGAAGACACAAAGGCATGAAAAATAAAGATAAAATAGGAAGAATAGATTCATGGAACATCTTATTAAAAGTCAAAAAATAAACCACGAATGACACGAATGAACAGAAGGTGAATTGTGAAACAAGAGAAGCTCCCTTGGGGGACGATCTTGGAAGCGGGCAGATGCAGACGGGTTTTTTATTCGTGTCAATTCGTGTCATTCGTGGCTCAAGGTTTTTTGTTCCGGCTATGCTGGGTTAGGGGGGGGGTATTATATCTGCTAAAATCAGCAGCTGGCATCGACATATTTCCCCATTTTTTGTTTGGGGTGTAGGGCTGGCTTCAGGAGCATATTTTGAATCAGCCTTGGTTTTGAAAGTATGGTATAGCATGAAAGCCAGAGCCTACAATCAGTCGTCAAAACCAGCTGAAACGTGATTTTCGAAGCGGGTGTATTTGTTGATGAATGTCAGTTTTACATCGCCAATGGGGCCGTTTCGTTGTTTTGCAACGATGATTTCGGCTAAGCCTTCATTGTCCGGCTTTTTGTTATACACCTCATCACGATAGATAAACATAATCACATCGGCGTCCTGCTCGATAGCGCCAGATTCACGCAGATCGGACATGACAGGGCGTTTGTCGGCGCGTTGTTCCAGCGACCGATTGAGCTGGGACAAGGCAATGATAGGCACATCCAACTCTTTGGCCAGCGCTTTCAGGGCACGGGTGATTTCAGAGATTTCCTGAGCGCGATTGTCGGCGTCGGAGCGACCGGACATCAAGCCGACATAATCGATCAGCACCAGATCAAGTTGTTTGGCTTCGCGTTTGAGTCGGCGGCATTTGGAGCGGATTTCGAGCACCGAAATGGCCGGCGTATCATCGACAAAGATAGCCGACTCGGCCAGTGACCCGCTGGCAGCAGCCAGTTTACGCCAGTCTTCAGCCGAGAAGCGACCGGTGCGTAAATGTTGCATATCGACGCGCGCTTCGCAGGCCAGCATACGCATGGCGATTTGTTGGGAGGACATTTCCAGTGAAAACACGGCGACCACGCCGGTGTCATCGCCACGTATGGATGCATTTTGCGCCAGATTCATCGAGAAGGCGGTTTTACCCATACTTGGGCGTCCGGCGACAATAATCAGATCGCCGCGCTGCATGCCGGCAGTCATGCGATCCAGATCGTCAAATCCGGTCGGAATACCGGTAACCAGCTTCTTCTCCGCATACCTTGCTTCCAGCTCTTTGTAGCTTTCCAGCATCAGATCGGACATCTTATTGAAAGAGGGGCGTGACCGGTTGAAGTTTTCGGCTATGCCAAGAATATTTTTCTCGGCCAGATCGAGGTGCTCGTTAACATCCCTGCCTGTTTCTTCATAGACATCGCGGCTGACATCGCTACAGACAGACAGTAAATCGCGTAGCACCGAGCGTTCACGCACGATATCGGCATAGTGTTTGACATTGGCAGAGGTGGGGACGGCGGTGACCAGTTCCGCCAGATAAGTCTCGCCACCCATACTGGCCAGTTCATCGCGGCGTTCGAGCTGGTCCTTGATGGTCAGTGCATCAACAGGTTGTCCTTTACCGGCCAGTTCCTGAATGACAAAGAAAATGCGTGCATTGGCCTCAACATAGAAATGCTCGGGCAGCAACGAGCCTTCAAGACGCTCCAGCGCTTCAGCATCGAGCATGATTCCCCCGAGCACCGCCCGTTCCGCATCATGGGCATGGGGCGGGATACGCTCTCTGAGCGTATCAGTGCGCAGGGGAATCGCCTGATTCAATAGAGGCAGCTCAATGCGTTATGATCGATGCAGCGATTAATGCTGCTCGGAAGTGACAGTGATACTCAACGTAGCGGTGACATCCGGGTGCAGGCGTACGCGGAATTCGTGTTTACCGACTTCCTTGATGTGCTCATCCTGCAAGATGTTACGACGCTCAACTGCAACATCATTATCCTTGAGCAGTACAGCCAGTTCAGCAGGCCCGACAGAGCCATACAGATGCTTGCCATCGGATGTGGCCAATACCACTTCCATCTCTAAACCTTCGAGCTTGGCAGCTGCGGTCTTGGCCTGAGCCAATACGTCAGCTTGCTTGCTTTCAAGCAGGTCGCGACGGCGTTCGAACACCTTGCGGTTGCCAGCATCGGCTGTTGCAGCCTTGCCCTGTGGCAACAGGAAGTTGCGGCCATAACCCGGACGGACGCTGACTTCATCACCAACATTGCCCAAACCTTCAACACGTTCCAAAAGAATCAATTGCATTTTATCCTCCAACTGCCGGCATATTCCGGCGATAGTCAAACCAAATATCCATCAGGCCGATGATCACAAACGGTATGATCAACACCGACCAGATAATTAACATCAAATACATCAACGCGATTGAAAGCAACATTCCTTTCGCTTTCAACCAGCTATGCCCCACTGCGACACCCTGTGCTGCCAGCAATCCGCCCACCAGAATAGCGGCATTGACGGCTAGGTAGTGTAACTCGCCCGAGCCCAGATTCAGCATCACCAGCAGCGCCAGAAACAGATAGGCAACTGGCTTGCCAAAGCCCAGACTTAGTAAATTCGTCGCCTCGCCCTGATAAAAGCCAAACTTGCGGGCGATATTTCTGGCCAGAACGACATCGCCCCACCAGCTAAACCACAGGCCCAGTGCTACCAGGCCGGGCAGGATTTCTACCATCATCTTGCGCGACTCTTCAAGCATTTGCACCGCTTGAGGTTCGCCTGTCGGAATTTGCTGTTGTACGCCTTCAAACATGGGCGACAGTAGTCCGTCAATCAATCCTCTGATGCCTGTATCCTGCATGCCGGCGGCAACCATCAGTCCAACCAGCGTCAGTCCACCCAGCCCGAACGCCATATATTGGGCGCTACGGCGCACACCATCGGAGCGCATCATCATGGTAGCGGCCATGATGGGTATCAGGCCATAAACCACAAACACCACTAAACCCGGCAGCAAGGCAAAGCCAGCGATGGCAGTCACACCTGCCGCCGTCAGTGCGGCAACATGGATGGCAAAAACCAGTCCACCACCAAAGGTGATCAGTGCCACCAGTGCCGGTGCCAGAACATGCAGTGACAAACCAATGGTCGTCATCAGCATGGCCACGAAGGTTGATGATGAACCGCCCAGCATGGGCAGCCAGATGGCGCTCATCAACATCGCGAGCATCAACGCAGCGCAAGGCAGCCGATGCGTCAGCACATAACTCAATAGCGGCGGCATGGTCTGCGGATCACGAGCCTGATCTTGCATCAGATCACTTGCATCAGATCAGCTTGCGACTGCCGGAAATACCGCAATCAGTCGTGGTGCAGCGGTGTAAACGGTACCAAAGCAAGCACACGGGCGCGTTTGATGGCCGTGGTCAAAAAACGCTGATGCTTGGCGCAAGTGCCGGTCACGCGTGACGGCAGAATCTTGTAACGCTCGGTAATGAAACCGCGCAGCAAATCCGGATCTTTATGATCAATATTCAGGCTGGTGTCAGCGCAGAATTTGCAGAACTTACGACGGCGCTGAAAACGACCACGCGGGCCACCACGCTGCGGACGATCACCTTGTGGACGACGGTCACCCTGCGGACGAGTACCTTGCGGACGAGCACCTTGCGGGCGTGATCCTTGAGGACGATCTCCTGATGCGGCTGGCGCTGCTTTTTTCACTTCTTCAGTCATATCTCTTACTCCTGTTATCTCTAATCAACGGTGGTCGGGTGTTGCTCCATTAGCCGGCATGCATCGACCCAAATTTCCACCTGTCCCCAGCAAGGCTGATTATCCCTGCTATAAAAACGTCTGCGCAAACAGCCTTCGATCTCCACATGACGGCCATCGAGAGCCATCATTATGTTGACGATATCGCCACTGGCGCGCAGCGGCATGGGCTGTTCATCCTGAACCCCGGCTCGAACCGGCCCTAATTTAGGGCGATACGTTACCAGTTCCGCAATCAACGCCAGTGAGCCATCCGGCATCCAGCGTTTGCGTAACTGCCCCAGCCGGCCCGTAACACGGGCGCGGTTGAAATCAGGCGCTTGCTTCTGCTCCATCAGCGTCCTTTGTTTCAGCTTTAGCTTCAGCGTCAGCAACTGCTTCAGCGGCAGGTGCGGCTTCTTCGGCTTTTTCTTCAGCAGGAGCTGCATCAGCAGCGGCCTTGGCTTCAGCAGCTTCTTCTTCACGCTTGGCAGCAGCCTGAGCGCGACGCAGCAGTGGAGACGGCTTATCGGACAATTCAGTCAGACGGGTGGTTAGCGAGCGGATAATGCGCTCTTCCAGACTAATCGCGTGTTCCAGCGTTTTGATGGCTTCAGCGCTGCCGTCGGTGACAAGCAGGATATAGTTGCCACGTTTACGGTTGGCAATGGAATAAGCCAACGGACGTGAACCCCAGTTTTCGCGTTTTACAATGCGGCCACCGACTTTTTCGACTTTACTGATCAGATCATCAGTCAGTGATTCGGTGTTTTCCTGAGAGATATCAGGATTAACGATAAAAATAGTTTCGTAATACAAACGGCGCTCCTCTAGGTGTACTTACGTACGCCCCGGTACGATGATGCGCGTCCGGAGCAAGGTATGTTTCTGCACAGTCGCCCGCGCAGTGGCGGCGCATCATAAGGTGAAAAAGGCAGATTGCAAGCGCTGGTTGGAATCAGTTGATTGGAATCAACCAGCATCGTGACGGATTGTATTTGGGTATTGGCAAATCGGAACCCTCTTTATTTATGTGTGACAAATGTTGATAGTGAGCCACCCATGAGCCATGACCATCATCACCATTCATTGAATGCCGCTTTCTGGTTGACGGCGGCATTTGCCGTGGTCGAACTGGTGGGCGGATGGATGGCCCATTCGCTGGCCTTGCTGGCCGATGCAGGTCACATGGTTTCGGATGTCGCAGCGCTCGGGCTGGCCATGTTCGCCGGACGTATTGCCATGCGTCCTGCACATACGCAAATGACCTATGGTTACGGTCGAGCCAAAGTATTGGCCGCTCAGTTGAATGGTTTGATGTTGTGGTTTCTCAGCGGCTGGATTGTCTGGGAAGCGGCAGGGCGTTTGGCCAAT
>CAJXNE010000144.1 GCA_913056285.1 uncultured Zetaproteobacteria bacterium
CGTACGTACGGTTCTGTGAGAGGGATGAGGCAGTAATGCCTCACCCTACTCGATTATTGGTTTTATGTTAGTGTACTGTCTGGATATAAGCGCAACCAACGCACACGGACTGATACGTTATGGGCGATACGGGCAAAAATACCACAACCAAAACGATTCATACACTTACACTGCATGCCTCACGGCGCCGTTTTTTAGCCTGGATTGGAGCAGGCCTGACTGCGCTGGCGATTCCCCGACCGCTATGGTCGGTGGAGAATCCCGGCTCGGCATACAGCGAAACCATTGCGGTTCTGACTAAGCTGTACCATGGCGAGGTTGAATCACATCGGCGCTACAAAGCCTACGAGAAACAGGCGTTGAAAGAAGGTCATTCCAACATCGCCCACCTGTTTGCCGCCACTGCTGATTCGGAGGCCATTCACGCCAAACGCTTCAACGAAATTTTAACCAAACTTGGCGCACCGCCCGAAACCGGATCAGCATCACATTTCAAAGTAGGTAGCACCAAAGAGAATCTCAAATACGCCACCGATGTCGAGTTGGCAGAAATTGACACCCACTATCCGGAATACCTGGCTCGCATCCGGAATGAAAAACACTCGAAAGCCATCAAATATATTACATATTCATGGAAGGCCGAGCAGCAGCACCGCGAATTAATTTCAGATATTCGCTCGGGCACAGGTTTTTTCTTCGGTATGCTGGCCGAGCGATTTCGCACCACAAAAGTTCGTTATTTCGTTTGCCAGAACTGCGGCTCCACATTAACGGCCATGCCAAAAGAAAAATGCCCGGTCTGCACTTTCCCAATCAGCTGGTACAAGGAAATTCCGCTGCCAACACTGTGAGCATGATAATTATTCATCCTTGGTTTCCGCCCGCTATTTCATAGGATGCGAGCATGACTATACCATCTTCCGCTTCCCGAATTCTTACCCTCAAAGGCACTGATGCACTACCCCGTTTTCGCCGTGATAAACTAAGCGGTGCCATGCACAGGCAAGGACTGACGCCGACATCGATTCAGGCTCATTATATTCACATTGCGGAAGTCAGCGAAACATGGTCACAGTCAGACACAGCGCAACTGGCACAGTTATTAAATCATGATCCCGAACTATTTGCAGAAATGAATGGTGACAATCATTTCCTCGTTGTTCCCCGCATCGGCACGATCAGTCCGTGGTCATCCAAAGCGACCGATATTGCCGCCCTGTGCGGCCTGAAAGGCTTAATCCGGCTGGAGCGCGGCATCGCATGGCGCATCACGGGGCTTGACCCGAAACATCGCCTCACTCTTGCCGCTCTGGTACATGACCGTATGACAGAGAGCGTAGTCACCGATATCGATGCGCTGGCGCAGTTGTTTGATCACCATAAACCTGCACCATTGGTCAGAGTCGATATTCTTTCCGATGGACGCGAGGCTCTTGTGGCAGCCAACCGGAACATGGGTCTGGCGCTGGCCGAAGATGAAATCGATTATCTGCTGGAGAATTTTCTGGCGCTGGGGCGTAATCCGTCCGATGCAGAATTAATGATGTTCGCACAGGCCAATTCCGAGCATTGCCGTCACAAAATTTTCAATGCCGACTGGATTGTTGACGGAGAAACACAACCGCGTTCGTTGTTTGCCATGATTCGCAATACCCATGAACTCAATCCCGAAGGCACGCTGGTGGCTTATAGCGACAATTCATCCGTGATTAAGGGCGGGCCAACGCAACGCTTTTACCCGGATACCGATGGTCTTTACCAGAGCCATGATGACGATACCCATATTCTGATGAAAGTCGAAACACACAATCACCCGACTGCCATTTCTCCGTTCCCCGGTGCGGCGACCGGCTCCGGCGGCGAGATTCGCGATGAGGGCGCTACCGGCACCGGCTCAAAACCCAAAGCCGGGCTGTGTGGTTTTTCGGTGTCCAATCTGCGAATTCCGGATTTTGAGCAGCCTTGGGAGCATGATTACGGTAAACCCGAACGCATTGTATCGGCGTTGGATATTATGCTCGAAGGCCCAATTGGCGCGGCAGCATTCAACAATGAATTCGGACGCCCGAATCTGGCCGGTTATTTCCGCACTTATGAACAGGATATTGCCCCTGATAAGGAACACACTGAGCTGCGCGGTTATCACAAGCCCATTATGATTGCTGGCGGCGTGGGCAATATCGATGCCCGCCATGTGCATAAAAAAGAAGTGCCGGAAGGCAGTTTAATTATCCAGCTCGGTGGCCCGGCCATGTTGATTGGCCTTGGCGGCGGCGCGGCTTCCAGCATGGATACCGGTGCCAATGCCGAATCGCTGGATTTCGATTCGGTGCAACGCGGCAACCCGGAAATGGAACGCCGCTGTCAGGAAGTATTAGACCGCTGCTGGCAGATGGGCGATGCCAATCCGATTCTTTTTATCCATGATATTGGCGCAGGTGGTTTGTCCAACGCAGTACCGGAGTTGATTGATGATGCCGGTCGTGGCGGCTGGGTGGATTTGCGTGCGGTGCATAATATGGAGCCGGGCATGAGCCCGATGCAAATCTGGTGCAACGAAGCGCAGGAACGTTATATGCTGGCTATTGCACCGGAATCACGCGCCCTGTTCACCGACATCTGTCAACGTGAGCGTTGCCTGTTCGCCATACTCGGTGAAGCCACGGCGCAGCGTAATCTGGTCGTCAACGATCCTGAATTCGGCAATCAACCGGTCAATTTGTCGCTCCACACCCTGCTTGGAAAACCGCCGAAAATGATGCGCGATGTGACCCACACAGCGGCGCATGGCACGCGGCTTGATTTGGCCCCCATTGCATTACATGAAGCGGTGCAACGCGTATTGCACCTGCCCGCCGTCGCCAGTAAGGAATTCCTGATCACCATTGGCGACCGCTCGGTGACCGGTTTAGTGGCACGCGATCAGATGGTCGGTTGCTGGCAGGCGATGTGGCGGTCACCAGCAGCGATTATAACGGTGCTAGCGGCGAAGCCATGGCCATGGGTGAACGCACCCCAATTGCCGTACTGGATGCCGCAGCTTCCGGTCGCATGGCCGTCGGCGAAGCGCTGACCAATATCGCTGCAGCCCCGATTGAAAGCATCGGCGATGTAAAACTATCGGCCAACTGGATGGCAGCCTGTGGTCACGCGGGTGAAGACGCCCGGCTTTACGATACAGTGAAGGCGGTCGGCATGGAATTGTGCCCGGCACTCGGCATCTCAATTCCGGTTGGCAAGGATTCGTTGTCGATGAAATCGGTTTGGAACCAGCAGGGCAAAGCCAGAGAAATGATTTCACCGTTATCATTGATCGTTTCTGCTTTTGCGCCGGTAACGGATGTGTGCAATGCGCTGACACCGGAGCTGAAACTGGATCGGGGCGACACCGAACTCATCCTGATTGATCTGGGTGAGGGTAGAAATCGTCTTGGAGGCTCGGCGCTGGCGCAAGTCTATGGCAGCACCGGCGAAACGCCGCCAGATGTCAATAATCCGGCCCTGCTCAAAACATTTTTTGAGAGCATGCAATCATTTCATCGAGATGGTTTGCTGCAGGCTTACCATGATCGCTCCGATGGCGGCCTGTTTGTAACGCTGGCTGAAATGGCTTTTGCCGCCCGCTCCGGTTTAAATATCAAATTGAATACATCGGATCATATACTGGCTACGCTGTTCAATGAGGAACTCGGCGCGGTCATTCAGGTACGCCAAACTGATCGTGATCAGGTGCTGGCCGTGCTGGCGAATGCCGGTCTGGGTCACGCGGCGCATGTCATCGGGCGCCCGATTGCGGATCGTCAGCTTGTGTTGACTGACGCGAACGACAACACGCTGTTTGAATCGCATGTGCAGGATTTGCAGCAACAATGGGCAGAGACAAGTTTCCGCCTGCAGTCGCTGCGTGATAACCCGGACTGCGCCCGTGAGTCTTTCGACAACATTGCCAACCGCAATGATGCCGGCCTGTTTGCCGAGCTTTCCTTTGATCCGGCAGCAGATATCTGTGCGCCGTTTATCAACAGCGCACGCCCGAAAATGGCCGTGTTGCGCGAACAGGGTGTAAACGGACAGGTCGAAATGGCAGCGGCATTTGATCGGGCAGGATTTGATTGCAGCGATGTTCACATGTCCGATATCATCGAAGGACGCATCAATCTGGAAGATTTTCAGGGTCTCGTCGCCTGTGGCGGCTTCTCTTTTGGCGATGTACTGGGGGCTGGGCGCGGCTGGGCTTCTTCAGTGATGTTCAATACAAGGGCGCGGGATCAGTTCGATGCGTTTTTCCATCGTGGTGACAGCTTTGCACTCGGCGTATGCAACGGTTGCCAGATGATGAGCGCACTGAAATCCATCATACCGGGAGCGCAACACTGGCCGGTTTTTGAGCGTAATCGTTCCGAACAATTCGAGGCGCGATTATTGCAGGTGGAAGTCCTGGATTCGCCATCGCTCTTTCTCTCCGGCATGAGCGGTTCCAGATTGCCACTGGTTGTCGCGCATGGAGAAGGTCGCGCTGCATTCGCCTCACCCGAACAGCAGGCCAATGCCATTGCCACCATGCGCTACCTTGGCCCGGATGGCGCTCCTGCCATCACCTACCCGCACAATCCAAACGGTTCCCCGGATGGACAAACTGGATTCACCACCAAAGATGGTCGTTTCACCATTATGATGCCGCATCCCGAACGTTTATTCCGCACGGCTCAGTATTCCTGGCATCCGGATAAATGGGGCGAAGATGGCCCGTGGCTGCGCATGTTCCGTAATGCCCGTGTGTTTGCGAACTGATTACAGGCAGGATGCCTTTAATCAGCACTTCCCTAGTAACCTCACACTATCAGATTTCCTTCCATGTCTTTACTTTACAGCCAATGGTGCACTTGCGGGTTGAATTCGCCTGTCCCCGGAGCTTCTTGCGCGTACTCACACCCTGTAAAAACCATTTCCATCATGGCCAGCGCCAGAGCTCTGTTCCGAACATTGAAAACAACTGGACAGATCCGTGCTGAACTGGCCGTCACGGCACTGAGTAACTCGCAAAACAAGTTTACCGATACGCGTATACAGTTGTCTTGGATGATAACCGTTCCTATAGCCCTTGCGGCCATCACTGCGCTCATAGTGACCGGCTGATAAATGTTCGCTCATTTGAGCCTCCAGAACCTGGTTCACTACAACTG
>CAJXNE010000145.1 GCA_913056285.1 uncultured Zetaproteobacteria bacterium
TGGAAGTGATTGAAAAGCGGCAGGGGTTGAAAGTGGCCTGTCCGGAAGAGATTGCCTGGGAAGAGGGGTATATCACCGATACGCAACTGGAAGTGCTGGCCCATGCGCTGGAAAAAAATGCCTACGGCCAGTATCTATTGCGTCGATTGGGTGAGGGCAGGCATAGCTTCGCAGTACAAAAGAGTGAGAGTTGAGGCTCGGATTGAGCGTGATCAGATTTACGTTTATAAAGGAACAGGAACATGAGTGACTATCGTCCCGTCAATATACTGGTGACCGGCGGCGCCGGGTTTATCGGCTGCAACTATGTGCGTTACATGCTGGCGAATGATCCGGATGTAAAAATTGTTAATCTGGATAAGCTAACCTATGCCGGTTCGCTGGAGAATCTCAAAGACCTGCCAGGTGAAGCACGTCATACTTTTGTGCAGGGGGATATTTGTGATAGGGAATTGGTTGATCGGCTGCTGCGTGAACATGAGATCGATACCATCGTGCATTTCGCTGCCGAGTCGCATGTGGACAACTCAATTTCCGGTCCGGAAATATTTGTACAAACAAATGTCATGGGCACGTTCACACTGTTGGAAGCCGCTCGCCGGTACTGGCTTGGTACGTTAGATGGGAAACGTGAAACGGAAGATGCAGATGCATCTCCTATCCCATATCTCTCATCTCATGATGCCCTCCGGGCATCCTTTCGCTTCCACCATATCTCGACAGATGAAGTCTATGGCACGCTTTCAAAAGAAGACCCTGCTTTTACCGAAGCAACGCCGTATGCGCCCAACTCCCCCTATTCCGCCAGCAAGGCAGGTTCTGATCATCTTGTGCGTGCATATTTTCATACATACGGTTTGCCGGTTACAACCACCAATTGTTCGAACAATTACGGGCCGTACCAACATAATGAAAAGTTGATTCCGACCATTATTCGCAACTGTGTGAATGACTCTCCGATTCCGGTGTATGGCGACGGTTCTAATATCCGCGACTGGCTTTATGTGGAAGATCATTGTTCCGGCATTGATGCCGTGATTCGCAAAGGGCTGTTGGGAGAAACCTATAATATCGGTGGCATCAACGAATGGGCCAATATCGATATCGTTAAATGTATATGTGGATTACTTGACGAAATTCGCCCCCTGACACCTTCCACATCGCACACTGATTTAATCAGCTTTGTTACTGATCGGCTCGGACACGACTGGCGCTATGCGATCGATGCTTCAAAAATGGGTGATGAACTGGGGTGGTCTCCTTCCGAAACTTTCGAGACAGGTATCCGTAAAACGGTTGAGTGGTATTTAGATGGTAGTAAAACGTGAGATGGTAGATGTAAAAGAAGGAAATTTCAGGCCTGGATACCGGGTAAGGAAATGGTGAGAAATATTTCTTATTGCATGGAGTATAAATGACCGCATCTCCGACCCAGCGCTCCTGGTTTGCTATTCGCACCAAACCCCGGCAAGAAATAGTCGCCCGGGATCAGTTAAAGAATCAGGGCTTTGATGTGTATTTGCCGCTGGTGAATACGCGCATTACCCACGCACGCAAGGTCAGTTGGCAGCCGCGCTCTTTTTTCAGCGGTTATCTGTTTATGCATCTGAGTAAAGAGCAGCAACAGTGGACAACCATTCGCAGCACCATTGGCGTATTGGCACCTGTCTCTTTTGGTGATTTTTATCCACCGGTGCCGGATGCAGCGATTAATATGTTGCAATCCCACCATGATGAAAAGGGATATATCAATGTTGCAGCAAGATATCCAGCTTCGCCGTTTAAGGCTGGAGATGCAGTTCGGCTGCATGATAGCTCGCTGGATGGTCTGGAAGGCATTTTTTTAGAAATGCGAGGGCAGGATAGGGCGCTGGTTTTACTAAACTGGATGCAGAAGGCGATGCGCGTGGAAACCCGAACGGATAAGCTTTCCATTGTGAAATAAGTTAGCTGCTATTATGATACATACGAATGAACACATATGTGGAGAGAAAACAGGCTGGAGGGAGTGTGCATAAAGTTTTAGTAACCGGTGCGGCGGGATTTATCGGTTCGAATGTTTGTATTCGATTATTGCAGCGCGGCGATCAGGTGGTCGGGCTGGATAATCTTAATGATTACTATGATGTCAGCCTGAAAGATGCGCGCCTGGCGCAATTCTCCGAACACGAAAACTTCCGTTTTGTAAAAATGGATTTGGCTGACCGGCAAGGCATGGAAGCGTTGTTTGCCGAAGCGCAATTTGACCGGGTGGTGAATCTGGCCGCGCAGGCTGGCGTGCGTTATTCGTTGCAGAATCCCCATGCCTATATTGACAGCAATATCGTCGGTTTTATCAATGTGCTGGAAGGGTGTCGCCATCACCAAATAAAACATCTGGTTTATGCTTCGTCATCATCGGTATATGGTGCTAATGAAGTGGTGCCATTTTCAGTGCATGATAATGTAGACCATCCAATTTCACTGTATGCAGCCAGCAAAAAAGCCAATGAATTGATGGCCCACTCTTATTCGCATTTGTATGCCTTGCCGACCACCGGGTTGCGTTTTTTTACCGTGTATGGCCCGTGGGGCAGGCCGGATATGGCCCCGATTCTGTTTACGCGCGCCATACTGGCTGGTGAGGCCATTCAGGTATTTAACCATGGTGATATGCAGCGCGATTTCACTTATATCGATGATATTGTTGAAGGCGTGCTGCGTGTGCTGGATCAACCGGCGAGAGCGAACCTGGACTGGAGTGGCAAACGGCCTGATCCGGCCAGCAGCAAAGCGCCCTGGCGGATTTATAATATTGGTAATTCCAGCCCTGTTAAGCTGATGGAATTTATCGAGGCGATCGAAGCGGCGTTGGGCATGGAGGCTGAGAAACAGTTTATGCCGATGCAGCCGGGGGATGTACCGACTACTTATGCTGATGTGAAAGATCTTATTCGTGATGTTGATTATTGTCCTGACACCTCTGTTGAGGATGGTGTGGCAAGGTTTGTGGCTTGGTATCTCGATTATTACAACGTGAAAGGGAGAACCTGTTGATTCCTCCCCCCCTTTCAGATGTTCAGTGTAAAAAATAGGTAAAGGAACCAGTATTTGGCAGTTTTGTGCCGTTTTTCCCAAGGCAAAGATAGGAAAGGGCTGTAATGTTTGCGCACATGTTCTGATTGAAAATAGCGTGCTGATAGGTGATCGGGTCACTATCAAAAGTGGCGTGCAGTTATGGGATGGGATAACGCTGGAGGATGTCGTTTTGTCGGCCCTAATAATTTTTATTCCCAAACAGGGAGAATGATTAATCCGGGGATTGGCAACTGTTTTTGCCGCTTCGGTTTATCTGACTCTCGCGACCATTGTGATATGGCGCATGTGTCCGTAATTCGACCGTCAGACAGTAAGAAACTGAATTTTCCTGTTATAACTCTGCTGATCGTCTACAATTCATAACATGTTAGCCAGATTATCCAGCGCCTCTTTGCGCGGCCTTGATGCCGAAGCTGTTGATGTAGAAGTTGACCTTTCACGCGGTCTGCCTTGCTGGACGCTGGTGGGCCTTGGCGAGGCTGCTGTGCGCGAGGCGCGGGATCGGGTTCGGGCTGCGGTGGTCAATTCCGGTTTTGAATTTCCACTCAGGCGAATCACCGTCAACCTCGCCCCGGCGGATAAACGTAAGGACGGTTCGCATTTTGATCTGCCCATCGCCATTGGCCTGCTTATGGCATCCGGTCAGGTTGAGGTTGGGAAGAACAGCGAAAAACAACTTCATTTATTGTCCGGGAGCAATACGGGTACCAAGGTCAAACTGCCATTTCTGATTGGTGAACTGGCACTGGATGGTCGCCTGAATCCGGTGAGTGGCGTGCTGCCGCTGGTACTGTTTGCACGAGCCAATGGCTTCAAAGACGTCATCGTTCCCACAGAAAATGCCCCTGAGGCCGCAGCAGTTCGGGAACTGAATGTATTTCCGGCTGAACATCTGCTGGCCGTGGCCCGGCATCTGAATGGCAGCCAGCGGCTTGATGCGGCAGAAATAACCGATTTGACAGATAGCATACCTGAAAACAGGTTGGATATGGCCGATATTCGTGGGCAACAACAGGCCAGGCGCGTGCTGGAAATCGCTGCCAGTGGCGGCCATCATCTGCTGATGACAGGAAGTCCGGGCGTGGGAAAAAGTATGTTGGCGCAACGATTGCCGGGCATTATGCCGCCGCTGAGCATGGAGCATGCACTGGAAGTTACTCGTATTTACAGTATTTCCGGTGATTCCTCACGCCCTGCTATGAGTCTGCAACCGCCAATCAGGCAGCCGCATCATTCCGCCTCCGATGTTGCCATTATTGGTGGCGGCAGCAATCCGAAGCCGGGAGAAATATCCAAGGCAGACCACGGTATTTTGTTTTTGGATGAGCTGCCGGAGCATAAAAGGGTGGTGCTGGAAACGCTGCGTCAGCCGCTGGAAGATGGTCGCGTTTGCATTTCCCGTGCTGCCGATTCGGCTGAATTTCCGGCTCGCTTTCAGTTGATTGCTGCCATGAACCCGTGCCCCTGTGGTTATCTTGGACATCCGAGCAAACCATGCCGTTGTGCACCATCGCAAGTGCGTCGTTATATTGGGCGGATTTCAGGCCCGTTGCTGGATCGCTTTGATTTGCGAATCCATGTGCCTCCGGTTGAGCGCGAAGAGCTTGCTCGCATGCAGGCCGGTGAATCATCCGCCGCCATTGCCGGGCGCGTGCTGGCAGCACGTAAGCGTCAGTACGCCCGCCTGGGGGAAGGGCGCGTAAATGCCCGTATGACAACGGAAGAAATCGAACGCTTTGCCAAGCCGGATGCAGAAGGCGCAAAGCTACTTGATGCAGCCATGAATCGTTTCTCTCTGTCCGCCCGCAGCTATCACCGCATTCTCAAAGTAGCGCGTACCATCGCCGACCTGGCTGAATCGGACTCAGTGCAGGCCGACCATATTGCTGAAGCGCTGCAATATCGTGGCGAAGATATCCTCGAAAGCATGGTAGCCCAACGTTCTTGATGCGCAGTAAATCAAGATCTTTTTTGCCGCAGGCTACTCAAAATAAATCTCAATCAGCGTTTGCTTATTCTGTATTGATACTCTTGAATAACAAAATGACGGATTCTATCATTTTGTTATTCAATCGTTGGGT
>CAJXNE010000146.1 GCA_913056285.1 uncultured Zetaproteobacteria bacterium
AATATCGATAAAATCAGCCCCGCGATCCACCGCCCAGCGCGCCGCCTCAGTCACAAAGCGAGGTTCTGCACCGGCAATCTGGATCGAGGCCGGATGCTCATCGTCACCCAGCTCGGCCATGCGCTCAGTGCGCTCGCGCCCCATATCAACCGCACGCGATGCAATCATTTCGGATACCACCAGCCCAACGCCGAAGCGTTTGCAAATCCTGCGAAACGGCAGGTCGCTAATGCCGGCCATTGGAGCCAGCACCAGCGGTACGTCGATATGGTGGTTGCCCAGGGTGAATCCGGGCAGCAGTTGTGTTGTCATTCGATGATTAATCCTGTGTCGGCTTTATTGCCTAAAAAATGAGCAAGCATAGCCGCCTCTACATCATTCGCCAGTGTTATTCATGCTCATAAGGTGGATTCCGCCTGCTGCAGAGAAGATGCCCCCGGGAGGAGTATCCGGGGTTAAAAGGTTTTACGCTTGCCGGCAAGCCGCACTATCGTAGGCTTGGCGTTATGACAAATGCAACGCGCATGCACTGGCCCAATACACATTTTTTGCAGTCGGTGGCCGATTCCAGCCAGTTTCCGGATATTGATCTGCCGCAGATTGCAGTAGCCGGCCATTCCAATGTCGGCAAATCCTCTTTGATGAATGCCCTTTTCGGGCGCAAAGGGCTGGTCAAGACATCCAAGAGCCCGGGTTGCACCCGCCTGCTCAACCTGTTTGAAGTCGATGCTAGATTACTGGTCGTCGACCTGCCCGGTTACGGCTATGCGCGCGCACCGAAAAAAGAACAGCAACGCTGGATCAACATGATTGAAGGTTACCTCGCCCATGCTGATTTAAAACTGGTTCTGATGCTGCTCGATATCCGTCACGGCCCAAAAGATTCTGATTTACAACTGATCGAATGGCTCAATGAAGGCGGCATTCGCTGGCTTCCTGTAGCCACCAAAGCGGATAAATTGTCCGGTAATCAACGCACCAAACGACTAAAGGAAATGACTGACGCCATGGGCGGCATGCTATCGCCGTTGCCCACATCCAGCTTTAAGGGAAGCGGCATCGAGAAACTGCGCGCCACGATTGAGCTGGAAACTCTCCAACCACATTAGGGCCTGTTCACACGTGTTCGCTACGGCCAAACACGTGTGAACAGGCTCTAACCCAGCAAAGCCGGAACCAAAAACCTTGAGCCACGAATGACACGAATTGACACGAATGAAAAAACCATCTGCATCTGTCCGCTTCTAAAATTCGTGTTAAGATGGTCCATGAATCTATTCTTCCTGTTTTATCTTTATTTTTCAGACCTTTGTACCTTCGTGGTAAAACATCTTGTGCGTTTTGTATTAGATTTTATTGGCAAGAGACTAATGCGGAGGTAAAAAGTCGCCGTGCCACAGGCGCATGAAAACCGGGTGTCTTGGTAGCTTGTTCCTGGTCAGGCCATAATATTTAAATGTTATAATCTGACCGATAGCCGGTGGCGTGGTTCTCAGTTGTTGATTCAGGCCGCTGCCCAGATTGATGACCCGCCCGTCATGCATGCGACAGCGTAGTGCTCCGGTTAGTCCCGCCAACTTTCCCTTGCCTGCTTTGTAGCCGGTCACCGTACATTCCGCATCCTGATAGGGTTTTACTTTCAAGGCATCCGAACTGCGCCCTGTCTGGTACGGCGCAGCCGGATTTCTCACAACCACGCCTTCAGCACCATGGCTGACCAGTTGCTGCAACCACGCCTGTAAATGCTCTTTTCCGCCACAGCGTTTTTGCACAATAATGTGAAGGTAAGGATTGGGGTGAAGGGATAAATAATGCTGCAACACAGCCAGTCGTTCCGGCAACCCACCCGGTTGATCCGGCACGTCGAATATTTGATAGGTGAGATATTTCCAACCGGCATGGGGTTGTTTGTGGCGGACAATGGAAACAATATGCTCAAAATCGCCGCGTTTACTCCACAACTCACCATCTAACGCAAATGCTGGAAACCCTTGGGTAAACCAGCCCGGTGCAGCAAACGCATGACCACCTCGACTGATCAGATGATGCCCATCCCAGCGCGCCCGCACGCCATCGAGTTTTTCACTCATCAGCCAGCCTTTCACATGCTGAGTCGGCTGCCATGTTTTCAATAACAGCAAATCTTCTGCGGGCTTCGCAGCTAGCGGCATAAGCAATAGTAAACCCAGCAGAAATACCAATCGCCTCATAAGATAAGCCTCCGAATTCGGGACGCACAGACTATATCACGCCTCCAGGCTACCGTCTTGCCCCGTTCCACACTATGATTCCGCCCATCTACACAAAAGCGGGTGACCAAAATGGGCAGAGCATATCAAAATCGTAAGGTTTCCATGGCCAAAACAGCCGGAGCCAAAACCAAAGTCTATTCAAAATACGGCAGGGAAATCTATGTCTGCGCCAAGAGTGGCGGCATCGACCCCAACGGCAATTTAACACTGCGTCGTCTGATTGATAATGCCAAGAAGGATCAGGTGCCGACGCATGTGATTGAACGCGCTATCGACAAAGCCAAAGGTGGCGGCGGTGAGGATTATTCAGCCGCACGTTATGAAGGGTTCGGCCCCGGCGGCTGCATGCTTATCGTGGATTGCCTGACCGACAACAACAATCGCACTTACAATGATGTGCGCCAGTGCTTTGCCAAAAACGGCGGTAAAATCGGCGGGCCGGGTGCAGTTGCCCACATGTTCGATCATCAGGCGGTGTTTGTGTTTAAGGGAAATGACGAAGATGCCATTCTGGAAGCATTGATGATCGCCGATATTGATGTCAGCGATATTGAATCCGAGGACGGCATGATCACGGTACTCACACCTAATACGGAATTCTTTAAAGCCAAAACTGCACTGGCCGAAGCCATGCCGGGTATCGAATTCGAGATCGACGATATTTCTTATGAACCGCAAACGCTGGCCAATCTAAACGGTGAAGATGCTGCCATGTTTGAGCAGTTAGAGGCTGCCCTCAATGATTGCGATGATGTGCAGAAAGTGTACCACAACGCGGAGTTAGACACCTGATCCGGCATAGTCGGAAACACACAAGAAAAGCCTGAACCACAGAGTACGCAGAGGAAACCAAAACTAAAGATTTTGATCTTCTCTGCCTACTCTGTGGTGAAAATATTGCTACAGCACCATTCGGGAGTACGGCTTCATCAGCCCAGGCTCTTGCTGACAACCTCAAACACGTCGCCGGACAGGCTCTCGTGAGCGGCAATACGTTGCAATGCTCCCCGATTCAGGGCGCTGCGGGCGGGCTCCAGCCGTTTCCAGTTCATCAGCGAACGCACCATGCGGGATGCGATTTGCGGGTTGATGGCGTCCAGCGCCAACACCTGATCAGCGATAAATGCATAGCCGCTGCCATCCTCGGCATGAAATGCGACCGGATTACGCATGGCGAAAGCGCCGATGACAGCACGCACCTTGTTCGGATTACGCAGATCAAAGGCCTCATGCGTCATTAGCGCCCTGACCCGCTCCAGCGCACCGGGCAGCGATGATGCGGCCTGCACGGCGAACCATTTGTCCATCACATTGGCCTCACTGCGCCACTGCTGCTCAAAAGCAGCCAGTGCCTGGACCCTTTCGGGGCAATCACAATCTGCCAATGCAGCCAGCGCCGCATATTGATCGGTCATATTGACAGCCGCACTAAACTGGCGATTCACCAGACTGATGGCATCGTCGTCATTCAACGTCGCCAAATAAGCCATGCACACATTCTTGAGTTTACGCTGTTGCATGGCGGCATCATCAGTGCCGGATGCCTGCGACAGGCGCTGGTAACTACCTTCAAGGTCACTACGGAATCGCGTTGCAATCAGACAGCGTAACTGTTGGCGTGCGGCATGAATAGCAGCAGGGTCAAACGGTGCACTGGCTTCGGCGATATCGGCTTCCGAGGGCAGCGTCAGCGCTTCGGCTTTCAGCGCCGCATCCAGAGATGGGTCATGCAACACCTGCGTAAAAGCCTCGAACAGAATCTCCTCCGGCCCGTCACCGGCCAGCATGGACAACAATGTTTGCATGGACAGGCGCTGTGCAGCAGCCCAGCGGTTAAACGCATCGGCATCATGCTGCATCAAAAAAGCATCATCGGCCGGGCTGTAGGGATAATCGAGCTCGACTGGCGCGGAAAAGCCGCGTAGCAATGATGGCAATGGCTGTTCTGCCACATTCACAAAGGTGAAAGATTGTTCGATTTCGCTGACCAGCAGCGTGCGGCTTGTCCCGCAAGATGCCGCTTCGCTGTCCAGTTGCAGCACTTGTTCGGAGCCGTCGGGCAACAACAAGCCGATGGATAGCGGAATCAGAAACGGTTGTTTCTCATTATTTTCCGGTGTGGCCGGGCAAGATTGAGCGCAGTGCAGTGTACAGGTCTGCTGCTGTGCATCGTAGTCCATACGCACGCGCAATTTCGGCGTACCGGCCTGATCGTACCAGCGCTGCATTTGCGATAAATCGACATCATTGGCATCTGCCATGGCCGCCAGAAAATCTTCGGTGGTCACGGCCTGACCGTCATGGCGCTGGAAATACAAATCCAGACCGCGCCGGAATCCGTCCACGCCCAGCAGACGTTGATACATACGCACCACTTCCGCGCCTTTTTCATAAACGGTGACGGTATAGAAATTATTGATTTCCATATACGAAGCCGGACGCACCGGATGCGCCATCGGGCCGGCATCCTCAGCAAACTGATGGGTGCGCAGCAGGCGCACATCCTCAATGCGCTTCACCGCCCGTGAATGCATATCGGCGGTAAACTCCTGATCGCGGAAAACAGTTAAGCCCTCTTTCAGGCTGAGCTGAAACCAGTCGCGACAGGTGACACGGTCCCCTGTCCAGTTATGAAAATACTCATGGCCAATCACGGCTTCAATGGCGATATAATCATCATCGGTGGCCGTTGCCGGGCTGGCGAATACCAGTCGGGAGTTAAAGATATTCAAACCCTTATTCTCCATCGCCCCCATATTGAAATCATCGACGGCGACAATCATGAATAAATCGAGATCATATTCGAGGCCGAAACGCTGCTCATCCCAGCGCATGGCGCGCTTCAGCGAAGCCATGGCATGACCACATT
>CAJXNE010000147.1 GCA_913056285.1 uncultured Zetaproteobacteria bacterium
GGTCAGGAAGTGAGTTGCACCCATCCATGCCTTGATCGTTCCAAAGGGCTGTCCAACCGTTTGCCTGCGTATACGCATAGCGTCGTCTTTCAGCTTAAGCCTGAGCTTCATTGCTTCCAACACCGTCTCATGTTCCCAGCGTCGGCCTCTGCGCTCAGGTCTGGGAGAACACTGTTCTTTGATTGCGCAGCTCCGGCAGGCCGCGCGATTCCAGTATGAACGCAAAAACCTTCCGCTTTCTTTGGTTGTGAAATGCCAGTACAGACGCTCGCCAGATGGGCATAGGTATTTATCTGTTTCAGGGACATAATACACAATTATTTTACAACTACTAACCGTCCGGGTGTGGCCGAACCCAGGCGGTCGCAAATGTGACAATTAGCCAGAGTTTAGAGGGGGGCGCAGGTTTGGATGGCATTCACTTGCAGGTTTATTGCAATAGCCTGCAAGTGAATGCCATCTACAGTCAAAAAGTGATAGTGATTACCGATCAAGCGCCAAGCGAAACTAAGCCGTCACTGTTGAATGTCGGGCAGAGAGATTATAATCAGAGACGTCGTTTGTTTAAAGGGGTGAGAGCCAACTAAGCTTTCAAATTATCAGGAATAAAGCGACTCCAGCGTGTCGCCATAGCGTTCGTATATTTTGCGGCGTTTAATTTTCATGGTCGGGGTCAGCAGCCCCGATTCGATGCTGAAAGGTTGATGTAATAAATGAATGCGGCGCACCTGTTCAAATGGATTTAGCGGTTTAAGCGTTTTGCTAATTCTGGTTTGCAAATGTTTTTTCAGAATATCGGAATCGCACAGATGATCCCAGTCGGTTTCAGGCAAGCCCTGCTCTGTCGCCCAAATCGTGCAGGCATCCTGGTTGGGGACAACGAGCGCAACCAGGTAGGGTTTTTGATCACCGTAAGTCACAACCTGATCTATTTTTTCGTCGGCAATCAGAACGCCTTCAATGCGTTGCGGCGCAATATTTTCGCCGCCGGAGTTGACGATGATGTCCTTTTTGCGATCGGTGATGCGCAAATAACCATCGTCATCTATTTCGCCGATATCACCGGTGAGCAACCAACCATCAACCAGCGTTTCTTTGGTAGCCTTTCGGTTTTTCCAGTAGCCGGGCATGATATTGGCTCCACGCGCCAGAATTTCACCATCATCTGAAATTTTCAGTTCAACGCCTTTGCAGGCCATGCCGACGCTGCCGATACGGCGGTCATGCATGAGATTGGCCGCGAGTAATGGGGCGGACTCAGTAAGTCCGTAGCCTTCCAGCACGGGTAATTTGAGCGCCTCAAAAAATTCAGCCACTTCAACACTCAAGGGCGCTCCGCCGGAAACAAACACGCGCATTTCCCCGCCAAAGCGGTTTCGAATTTTCTCTCCGACCAGTTTATCCAGCACGCGTAACATCAAGCTCGCAACAGGGCCGGGCTTCTGCTTGCCAGATACATTTAAATAGCTATGAAACAGCTTCTGTTTGAAGGCTGATTGTTTGCTCACCTGAGCAAGAATACGGCTGCGTATCACTTCCAGCATGCGAGGTACGGCAATCAGTACTGTGGGCCTTGCTTCTGTCATGTTTTTGGCCACGGTGTCCGGTCGTTCCGCAAAAGCGACAGAAAGGCCAAAGGAATAGGGCAGGAAGTGGCCGGCCGTGCGTTCCAGGGCATGTGCCAGCGGCAAAAATGACAACATTCGATCGCCGGAATCCCCCTCAGTCAGGTCCAGAACATAAGGCACAGCTTCTATATTGGCGATGATATTGCCATGCGTGAGCATCACGCCTTTCGGATTGGCTGTCGTGCCGGAGGTGTAGACCAATGTGGCCAAGGTATCGCGCTGGATTTTGCTTAGCCGTTTGGACAGTTTTTCTTCTTCGATATCACCTGCTTCCAGCGCAAGCAGGTCATGCGCCCGATCACTATCGCTACTGTTATCAATGGCGTAGACCTGTTTCACATGCGAACACGTTTCAACAGCAATGAGCAGGTCACGCAATAGTTTGCCGCCCGAGGTTACAACTGCGACGGCGCCGGAATCATTGAGTACATAAGCAATATCCTGCGGTCGATAGGAACAATAAAGCGGCACAGTTACAGCGCCGATGGACAGGATGGCATAATCGACAACGGCCCATTCGGGACGGTTCTCCATTAACAGGCCAATACGTTCTCCTGCCTTGAATCCGGCCCGAATCAGGCCGGAGGCGACATGACGAATGCGCGTGGCCATCTGTGCATAGGTGACAGGCAGGTATTCGCCCTTTTGCCGATACCATTGGGCAGGATTGGCGGCACGGGACTCGGCTGTCCGAAACAGCGCTTCGGGCAGGCTACAGACATTATCAATGCTTGATGTATCAATCTTCATGTGATTCTTTTTCAATCACGTTGGAGTCTTTGCGCCACGAAATCCCCTCCCGGAATACTTGAGCTTGCGATTCTTACACCAGTGATCTTAGCTGCAAAATCAAAGATTTCAAGCCGATGCATTGACCTTGGCATCTCGCAGCCCATACTTACGGCAGGGAGATATATCATGCGAAGACGCGTATGCATTCTTGGTGGCAGTGGATTTGTAGGCCGGGCCATTGTGGCCCAGGTCATTGGCGCCGGTCATCAGGTGACTGTGGCTTGCAGACATCCGGAGCGAGCTCGTGATTTGCTGGTCAAAGGAGCAGAGCTGGCGCAAGCTGATGTGACCGATGGGCGTGGCCTGGAAGCTGCTATCACTGGCCATGACGTAGTCATTTATCTGGTTGGTTTGCTATTTGAGAAGGGGAGCCAAAATTTTGTGGCGGCTCATGTCGATGGTGTGGCGCGCGTATTGGAAGCCTGCAAAGAGGCTGGCGTAACACAATATCTGCATATGAGTGCGTTGGGCGCAGGCAGAGTGGCCGGCAGCAACTATGCAGAAACCAAGGCGGCGGCCGAAACACTGGTGACTGAGTCCGGTCTGAACTGGACGATTTTCCGACCGTCTATTATTTATGGCGCTGGCGATAATTTTTTCAACCAGTTCAAAACCATGTCCGCCATGCTGCCGGTGATGCCGGTCATCTCAGGTGAGACCCGTTTCCAGCCGATCTGGGTAGAAGATGTGGCGCGCGCCTTTGTGATGTCGATTGATAATCACCATGTCAGTGGGCAAGCCTATGATCTGGGCGGTCCTGGCGCCTATAGTTTCCAGGCTATGCTGGAGCTTTTGATGAACGAGCTGGGCAGGAAGCGTTTGTTTATTCCGGTGCCGGCTATCGCCGCAAAATTGATGGCGGCATTTACTTCCGTTTTGCCAACACCTCCCATTACATCCGATCAGCTGAAATTACTTGCCCATGATAATGTCGTTGAAGGCGACGCCTATCCGGCCATATTCGGTTATGCGGCGGCGCTGGAGCGAGTGTTACCAAGCTATATTGGCGCCTCTCAGTCCGAACAGTTACAGCGGCAACTGGATGTTTATCGCCAGCATTATCGCAATGGCGGCGTTTGAGCTGTCCTTGAGTTATCCGCTGGTCGGCGCCGTATTAGCGTCCTATCTGCTTGGGGCGGTGCCATTCGGCCTGTTGCTGACAAAATTATTAAGCCATAAAGACCCGCGCGATTTTGGCAGTGGCAATATCGGTGCCACCAACGCCATGCGCACGGGTGGCAAGCTGGTTGGCGCATTAACCTTGCTGGCCGATATCATCAAGGGCGCCATCCCGGTGTTGCTGGCATTGCTGGCGGGGCTCCCGGAAATCTGGATTGCGGCCATCGCCATTGCCACATTCCTCGGTCATATCTTTCCCGTTTACCTGAAATTCAAGGGAGGAAAGGGCGTAGCCACCATGTTGGGCGTAATGCTACCATGGCAGCCTGTGGTTTCGGGCATTGGCTTGTTGGCCTGGATCATGCTGTTGAAGCTCAGTCATTATGTTTCGTTATCCTCTATTCTTGCGGCATTATTGCTGCCCTTATTGGTCGCGTTAACCGGAGGCTCGGTGCCAGCCCTGTTGGCCGGCATGGTTTTTGCATCACTGGTCACACTGAAACATGCCGACAACATCAAGCGTTTGATGAATGGTACGGAACCGTCAACCCGGAAAGATAGCGAGGCCGGTTGATGCGTGGCTGGCGATGCATTCGGTTTGCATCGATTTGCAAGGCATATCACTCTGTGACAATGTTTCAACTATCCGGGAGGCGGACATGACATTAAAACAGCTAATTTTACCGGCGTTGGCGGTCGCCTTGATGATGGTTTTCCCGTCATTGTATGCGGCTGAGTATCTGCCCAATCAAGCGGTCAGCGCCAGTAACGTGAAGGCTGATGTATCGAAGCCTTATGTCATCAAGAAGGGCGATACGCTGTGGGATATTGCCAACCATTTTTTCAAGGACCCGCATAAATGGCTCAAAATATGGGAACACAATCTATATATCACCAATCCAGACCTGATTTACCCCGGCAATAAAATCTGGTTTGATGGCCACCGTGTCAGTCAGGGCGGCTTGACGATGACGAGGGTTCAGCCGCAGGTGGTGATTCGCCCCGTTGAACGCATTGAGAAAAAAACAGATTCATCCTTGTTGCTGACTGCATTGCAACGACAGGATTTCATTCAGCCGGATCAGGTGCAGGGAGCAGGTTATATTGTCGATTCGCGTGATGATCGTCTGAATTACGGGGCGCATGATATTGTATACCTGAAGCTGAATCAGCCTGCCAAAATCGGTAGCCTGTTCGACGTGTTTCGCAGCACCGATACCCTGCTTGATCCAGACAGCGGTAATGCGCTTGGCGTACTCATTAAACATATGGGACAAATCAGAATCAATTCGGTTGAAGATGGCATTTATCGCGGTGTTGTCGTCAAGGCATTCGAGGAAATTTCGCGTGGCGATCGGCTCAGACCCGCCCGCATCATTGACCCGCATCTGGTTCCAACAGCGCCAGAGCACCCTCTCTCCGGCAGGGTCCTGTATATTCGTGACGGTGCGCATGAAGCTGCCCAACATCAGGTCGTCGGCATCAACCTGGGTCTGAAAGACGGATTAAAAGCCGGCATGCAGATGTCTATTTACAAAGCAGGGC
>CAJXNE010000148.1 GCA_913056285.1 uncultured Zetaproteobacteria bacterium
CATTAAACAATAAATACTCCGGCGCATCTTGGAACGGGGAGGAAATCCACACCTCCTTCCTTTAAATATTGCTATGAAGATTTAAATGCGATTGCCCTGGGGGTGCTTGTGCTGCTCCAATAGGGATTCCAGCCAGGCCAGGTCTGCCATGGTGGTGATTTTCCGGTTGTCCGAATCGCCCCGGCTGACATGGACATCGAATTCGGCTGCTTCCAGCAATGAGGCATCATCGGTATGCAAATGCAATCGCTCTGACTCCCGTGCGAGCGCCTGTTCAAACCAGTCGCGTCTTGCCACCTGTGGGGTTTGCACGGCCCGGAGGGTATGGCGTTCAGGCGTTTCCAATACTTTTCCATCAGCATCCACCCGTTTGATGGTGTCATGCACGGCCAATCCGGGCACAGCTGCGCCGAAGCGTTCGGCCACATTCAGCACATCAGTCAGCATCGCTTCAGACGGCAAGGGGCGGGCTGCATCATGTACGGCTACCAGTTCGATATCTTGCGGCAATGCAGTCAGGCCGCGCTGCATGGAAATCGAGCGTTCGGCGCCGCCAGTCACTGGCGGCAATAATGCAAAAGGGAAATGTATATTCGCTACCAAACGGGCAAACACTTCATCGCCGTCAGCAATCACCGGTTGCACCACGCTGATGCGCGGCTCGGCTGCCAGGTGCGCCAGCGTATGTAATATAATCGCCTTGCCGCCTGCCTCGACATATTGTTTTGGGATGTCGCCGCCAAAACGGCTACCTGAACCTGCGGCCAATAATAAAACCCCTGTTTTCATGTCCGTGATTGTGTCCGCTTGTGCGTTGCGGTCAATGCCGACATCACAGTTGGCATCGCATAGTTGCTCGAGCTGCGCCCAGCCGTAGCATGGGCGGCCAAATTTGAATACCTGAGAGATTCCATGAGTCAGCAATCCATCACATCACCCGAACTAGCCAAAACGTATGATCCGCAGTCAGTTGAACCTGCCATCAATGATCAATGGCTGAATTCCGATGCTTTCAAGCCCACGCCTGCCGAGGATAGCTATAGCATTGTGATTCCGCCGCCGAATGTGACCGGCAGTCTGCACATGGGTCACGCATTCACCTTTACCATTCAGGATTCACTGATTCGCTGGCAGCGCATGCAGGGGAAATCCACCCTGTGGCAACCGGGCACCGATCATGCCGGCATTGCCACGCAGATGGTGGTGGAGCGTTTATTGGACAAGGAAGGGGTGCATCGCCGCGATCTGGGGCGTGAGCGTTTTCTTGATCGTGTGTGGGAATGGAAAGAGCAATCCGGCGGCACCATCGTTAACCAGCTGAAAAAACTCGGCGCATCCTGCGACTGGTCGCGCGAGCGCTTTACGCTGGATGAAGGCTTGTCGCGTTCTGTGAAAGAAGTCTTTGTGCGTCTGTATGACGAGGGCCTGATTTATCGCGGCAAGCGCCTGGTCAACTGGGATCCGGTGCTGGAAACTGCTGTCTCCGATCTGGAAGTGGTGCATGAAGAGGAGCAGGGGTACTTCTGGCATATGTGTTATCCGCATGCCGATGATCCGGCTAAACATGTGATCGTTGCCACCACGCGTCCTGAAACCATGTTCGGCGATGCCGCCGTGGCTGTGCATCCCGATGATGAGCGTTATAAGGAACTTGTCGGTAAGGAGCTGATTCTGCCTCTGACCGGACGAACCATTCCGGTGATCGCTGATAGTTACGTTGATCCGGAATTCGGCACCGGTTGTGTCAAAATTACGCCCGCGCATGATTTTAACGATTATGAGATAGGTAAGCGCCATAACCTGCCGATGGTCAATATTCTGACACCGCAGGCGCATTTGCTTGACGATGCAGTCGTACCCGAAAAATACCGGGGCATGGAGCGCTATGAAGCGCGTGAACATGTGGTGGCTGATCTTGATGCCGAAGGCTTATTGCATAAAATCGAAGAGCATACGCATCAGATCGGGCGCGGTGATCGCTCGCATGCGGTGTTGGAGCCCTACCTGACCGATCAATGGTATGTCGATATCAAGCCGCTGGCCGCACCCGCCATCAAGGCTGTGGAAGATGGCGATATTCGATTTGTGCCTGAGTTCTGGGAAAAGACCTATTTTGAGTGGATGCGTAATATTCAGGACTGGTGTATTTCCCGACAATTGTGGTGGGGTCATCGCATTCCGGCCTGGTATTGCGATGATTGCGAACACATTACTGTCAGCCGCGAGACGCCGGAGTGTTGTGAGGGATGCGGTTCGAACAAAATCCGGCAGGATGAGGATGTGCTCGATACATGGTTCTCTTCGGGGCTATGGCCGTTTTCCACTCTGGGCTGGCCGGAAGAAACGCCGGAAATGGAACAGTTTTACCCCACCAATGTATTGGTCACGGGATTCGATATCATCTTCTTCTGGGTGGCCCGGATGATTATGATGGGCATGAAATTTACCGGCAAGGTGCCCTTTAAAGATGTTTATATCCATGCCCTGATTCGTGATGCTGACGGTCAGAAAATGTCCAAATCCAAGGGTAATGTGATTGATCCTTTGGAGATGAGCAGTAAATACGGCGCAGATGCGTTGCGTTTTACGCTGGCCCATATGGCAACGCCGGGGCGCGATGTGAAGCTGGATGAATCGCGCATCGAATCGAACCGCAACTTTATGAATAAAATATGGAATGCGGCGCGTTTTGTATTTATGAATCGCGGTGAAGCGGTGCCGGATCATGCAGTGCGCCCTGAGTTGGATGTAAATCGCTGGATTCTGGCTGAGCTGGATGCGGTCACTGCTGAAGTGGACAAGGCGATGGCTGAATACCGTTTCAATGAAGCGGCGGCAGCATTGTACGCATTTATCTGGGGCACCTATTGCGACTGGTATGTCGAATCCGCCAAGGTGGCGCTTTACGGCGACGATGCGGCAGCCAAATCCGAAACGCAAACGGTGATGCTGACTGCGCTGGAAGGGTGGTTGAAACTGCTGCATCCGATTTGCCCCTATATCACCGAAACCCTGTGGCAAAGCCTGCATGGCGCCGATGCGCGCCTGATTACAGCCGACTGGCATCGGGTGCGTGATGATCACGACGCTGATGCGGCGCGCCGTATGGATAAAGTGATTGAAGTGGTGTCGGCTATTCGCTCGATTCGTGGTGAAATGAATGTCAATCCGGGCAAACGCATCGAGGCGGTGATTGCCTGTGGCGAGCAAGTGCGTGCTGATCTGGAATCACAGCAGCAACTGATGATGAGTCTGGCACGTCTGGAATCACTGAGCTGGCTGGACTGCGACGCAGAAGTAGATGGCGCCGCAGTCGCGCCGCTTGCGGATGCAACCGTATATTTACCGCTGGCGGGTTTGGTGAATATCGAGGAGGAACTGGCTCGATTGCAGAAGAATATCGCCAAACTCGATAAAGATATCGCCATGCGCGAAGGCAAATTATCCAACCCTAAATTCCGCGATAATGCACCGGCAGATGTGGTGGCTAAAGTTCAGCTTGAACTGAATGAGGCCAGAGACAAACGGACTGAAATGGAGGCGGGGCTGGAGCGTTTAGGCCGGCTGTGATGTGGCTTTTTGATTCATATTGAATCAAACTTATAAAGAGGGGCAATGCCCCCTTTTTATTAAATGGTCAGAAGGCTTTGGCATCCGATCGGCGGGGAGAGGGAAGGGGTACCAACCGGATGCCTGAATACCTGATTGCTGAAAGTGGTCGACTGCTCACCCTTTTCCATTACAGCCTTCGATACGTTGACAGTTTGCTGGCGGCATCACGACTACTGGATAACAGTGAAATGACGCTATGGGAATTATTGCCTGCCAGCAGGCAGAATCGGACGTGTTGTGCGGCGCATTATATCTCACTTCGGTTTAAGTCAGGTGTTCAAGTCTGGCATCGATTATGCGATAGGTAATATAGAAGCGAACAAAGAAAAGAAGACACGACTGGACGCAAGAAAAGCATGTCAGGAGGTGCAAGATGGATGGCACTCGGGCAAGAAAAATCGCAGACACATTCACAGGTAACCTGAATTTTATGGTGCGTTCAACCCGTGATGGACTGCAGGTTTGTTATCATCATCATACCCGTTACTTTGTACATGAATCAAATTTCTGGTCTTATGTATTTAAGGTGGCGGGCATACCGGGCTAAAAGAATACGCTGATTACAGGCAGGCTACCTCTAATCAGCATATCCCTAACAGACCACGGCGCAGGCAGCGCTGTCAAAACGCCCCCATGCATTGCGGGGCGTTTTTTAATGCCAGTTTTTTATGACTTGGCGCCCCACAAACGGCTATGCTTCGCGCATGCCTGTGATGACCCTTAACCACCTTGATAAAGCCTTTGGCCCGCAAGTGCTGCTCGATGATGTCAGTCTGAGTATTGGACGCGGTGTGCGTATTGGCCTGATCGGGCGCAATGGCGAGGGTAAATCCACCTTACTGAAGATAATGGCCGGGATTGTGGAATCGGATGCCGGTGAAGTGACTTTGCGCGGCAATACGCAGGTGGCCTATCTGCCGCAGGATCCGCATTTCGATGCCGGGCAGTCTGTATTTCACGTGGTGGCTGAAGGTTTGGGCGACGTGGCCAGCACACTGGAAGCGTACCATGATAGTTTGCAACGTCTGGCTGAGGATAGTTCGGAGCGCCTGTTGAAACAGATTGATGCCTTGCAATCCGAACTGGAGCGGCTCGGTGCATGGCAATTTCACAATCGCATTGAAACAGCGATTTCAAAACTGAAACTGGAAGCGGATCGTGATGTTGGCGAATTATCCGGTGGCTGGTTGCGCCGGGTGGCTGTGGCGCGGGCCGTTGTGTCTGAGCCGGATGTGCTATTGCTCGATGAGCCGACCAATCATCTCGATATCGAATCGATTGAATGGCTGGAAGATTTTGTGGCGGCATTTCGGGGCTCGGTTTTATTTATCACCCATGATCGCTATTTTCTTGATGCTGTGGCTGAAGAGATTATTGAACTGGATCGCGGCCATTTACATCATTTCCCCTATTCATATGCCGAATATCTGGAGAAAAAATCCGAGATGCTGGCCG
>CAJXNE010000149.1 GCA_913056285.1 uncultured Zetaproteobacteria bacterium
ATCCTGCCTATAATCAGATCGCAAAGGCAAAAACGCGGTTTTGCCTTTGCTTACAAATCAGGCTGTACGTGTCTGATTTGGCAGCCCGTCCATGGGCTGCAAGAAAGCACTGATTTAATCAGCGTTTTCTTAGGCAGATGCTCATTAAAGGCATCCTGCCTGTAGTAATCAGTTCGCAAAGATAAAAACTATAAGTTTTGGCCATGCCGAGTCAGAAAAAACAATCCCACATACAAATGGTGGGCTGGATCAAGATTCGATGGGTTGCAGACCCTTTTTCTTGATTTTTTCAACCAGTGTCGTTCTATTCATCGCCAAAAAATTGGCGGCGCGGTTTTTGTTCCAGTCGAAGCGTTGCAAGGCTGAAAGAATAAGGTGGCTTTCAAACTCATCGACGGTGGCTTTCAGATCAATCTTGGCCGCAGACTGCACATCCATCTGAAAGCTTTGCAAGACGCGATCCTTATCGCTGAGCATGCGGCTTGGCAAATCTTCCAGTTCAACCATACCTTCCCGTTTCAACGTGGTTACACGCTCGGTAAGGTTTTGCAGTTCGCGTACATTGCCCGGCCAGGCATAGGCCAGCATGGCTCGCTTAACATCGTCAGAAATACCGGAAATATTAGATTTCTTTTCAGTATTGAAGCGGGAGATAAAGTGATCCGCCAGCAGCAATATATCTTCGCCGCGTTCGCGTAACGGAGCGATCTGCAATGGGATAACATTGAGACGATAGTAGAGATCTTCGCGGAAACGGCCTGCCTCAATTTCAGCTTCAAGGTCGCGATGAGTCGCAGCAACGACGCGCACATCAACATGAATGCTTTGCTGGCTACCAACCGGTTCAAAGCAGCGTTCCTGCAAAACGCGCAGCAATTTTACCTGTAATTTCGGGCTCATATCTCCAATTTCATCCAGAAATATGGTGCCGCCATTGGCAATCTCAAAACGACCGGGACGGGCCCGGATGGCTCCTGTAAAAGCTCCTTTGACATGACCGAACAATTCGGATTCAAGCAGTTCTTCAGGGATAGCACCGCAATTGATGGATACCATCGGTTTGCCGGAACGGCTACCTGTCTTATGCAGCGCTTTAGCCAGCACTTCCTTGCCGCATCCGGATTCGCCGGAAATAAGCACCGTGCTGTCCGAATTAGCCAGCAGTTTGATCGTCTCCTGAAGCTTGCGAATGCATTCGCAATGGCCAATCAGGTCGCCGGAATCCTGTCCGCGAACCTGCTCTCGCAGAGAAAGATTATCCTTTTTCAGTTGTCTGTTTTTCATCAGTTCGCCAATGCGAACCAGCATTTCATCGATATCAAATGGTTTCTTCAGAAAATCATTGGCGCCGAGACGCACGGCATCTACAGCAGTATCCACTTCGGCATAACCAGTCATGATGATAATGCCCATATCCGGGTCGATCTGACGAAATTCGCGCATCAGTTCAATACCATTGCCATCGGGCAGACGAACATCAAGCACGCTCAGGTCAAATTTACCCATCGACATGGCTTCGCGCGCACGTGTGGCGTTGGCGACGCTGGTCACATGGAACCCGGCCGATTCCAGTGATTCCTGCAAAATAAGCCGAAAATCTTCATTATCTTCAACCAGCAGAATGAATGCGGATTGTTTCACAGTCTGGTCCCCCCTTCGGTGCCTGCAACGCTTACTCAGCAGCCAAGCGACTTGAATCCAATGAACTCAAGTCAAAATTATGACATGCTTGGCATAAAGCGCAAGTTTTTTTACCCTTGCCAAATATTCGGTGCTAACATTAGGCGCATGCCGCAACCCTTTGATTCATCTGGCATTCCAGGTTGGCACTGATCACATTGATTTGTCATTCCTAATCCGGAATTTCAGCCGCATGCTTTGTTGCTGACAGATTCTATGGAGTTTTGACGCTATAAAAAGCTAAAGTTGACTCCGTTTCAACCGATAGGATTATCTGAACAGGTATCCACCTACCTCAATGACTGTTCGATGGAGGTACTTCAATGGCTATTAGTGTACAACCAGTCGATGGACTGATTAACAGGCTGCTTCAGCAAAACAGCAGACCTGCTTCTGTGGCTGAACGACGCCTGGATAGTCGCATACAGGCAGGACAGGATAAGCTCACCATCTCCACAAAAGCCCAGTCTCAACCTGCGGATGCAACTCAACAGCAAAGTAAGACGGGAGGAAAGGCATTGGAATCACACTTGCTTAGCCTGTATAAAATGAATGACTCGCTTGGAGCATAAACGTGACCCGTTCCAGATTGTTGCTGGCAGAAGATGATGAGGCGCTGGCTTCACTATTGGAAGAATATTTACTTGAAGCACAATACGATGTTGTTGTTCACCACCGGGGAGATACCGCTATTAAGGCCTTACGCCACACGCATTTTGATCTGGTACTCAGCGACATTGTCATGCCGGGAGCAGACGGTCTGACGCTACTACGTTATATTCAGGAGCATGCTCTGGATACGCTGGTGCTACTGATGACCGGGTATTCCGGCATTGAGAATGCCTTGCATGCTGTCGAGCAAGGTGCCTATGACTTTGTCAGCAAACCATTTCAGTTGCCGGAAATTCGGGTGCGCCTGGATAATGCAGCGCGTTATCAACGCCTGATGCGACAGTATAAAGCTCTGAACGTGGAAACTGCCGCCACTGTCGAATCAAGGCAGCCCGATGGTCTGATGGTGGTCAGAGCCTACGGGCAAAGTGCTGCGGGTAATTTTTAATGCTACAGCTCTTAATTATCGAAGATCAACCGGCAGTTCGGGAAGTGGTGGCCGAAATTGCCAGCGAATTGAATGAACATATTGAAATCACACAAGTAGGTAGCCTGAAGGAAGCCAGACCGCTGCTGCGTAGCTGCCAATGGAATGGCCTGATTACTGATATGAGCCTGGGTGACGGTAATGCACTGGAATTCTTTGCATCGCTGGCTGAAGACGGGTTTGTGCTGCCTGCGACCATTCTTATGAGCGGTTTTTTGACATCTGCAAGAATGGCTCAGGCCCTGGAACTGGGTATTGAGCATGTGCTCTCCAAGCCATTTGCCCCCAATGTGCTGCTCGATTGCCTGAGTAAAATGTTATGCGCCGATAGTCCTGACAAGATGCCGGGTGAGAAAGTAAAACGGCCGGAACGTTCTTCTGACCGGCTGTTGCCTGAAATGTTTGAAATGGATCGACGGCTGGGTTTGGTCTATCGCATGTTCGATGAGATGCCGGCTGAAAGGGATGTATCAGAGGTGTGCGCCAGCGCTCTGAATCTGGCGATGGAAGTGGTTCATGCGCATACAGGATATCTGGCCTTGTTTGAGCGCAAACATAACAAACTGGTACTGGTGGCCTCGGAGGGAATGGAGAACGTCGGTGCATCCTGCGATCTGGGAGAAACAGTGTTCCGGCCACTGATTTTTGGCGAAGAAGAATTACATCAAACCGCTCGCGATAGTGCCAAACAGGTTTGCTGGCCAGGCATCGATGAAAACCGCTTTGTGGCCGTACCAGTACGACTGCAGGGCATCACGATGGGCGTATTGTGTCTGATACAACCGGGCAGCGAAATCCCACTCAAGAGCGAAACCCGTCAAATGCTTGGCCTGCTTGTCAAAAAGCTGGACACGTTGCTGGACAATCGAGCGGTCCATGCGGCGCTGGCTGCCAATATGAGAGATACATTGATTGCACTGGTTCGTTCATTGGAAGCACGTGATCGCTATACACGCGACCACTCAGCCAGAGTTGGCGCATTGTCGGCTATTTTTGCTGCCGATCTTGGCCTTGATCAGGATCATGTCGATCTGATTCGAACTGGAGGGTTGTTGCATGACATTGGCAAATGCGGCATTCCCGATGCTGTGCTGCTGAAGCCCGGTCGCTATACCGATCATGAATTCGCTATCATGAAAGCGCATCCGGCCATCGGCGATAATATTCTGGCCAATATGGACACCATGGTTCGCGAGCGACTGATGCTGCGCCATCATCATGAGCGCTTTGACGGATTCGGTTACCCGGACAAACTGGCCGGAGAACATATCCCCTTCGATGCCCGCATTGTCTGCGTTGCCGATGCCATTGATGCGATGACCACGCACCGGGTTTACCGCATGGCGAGGCCGCTGTCTTTCTGCCTGGAGCAGTTAAAAAACAATTCTGGCACGCAATTTGATCCTCAGGTGATAGAGGTGGCCATCGCCGCGATTGAGCGGGGCGAAGTCAGGACTCAGGCAGAAGAGAAAAACAATCCCAGTAATGGTGTCATGCCTTTGTCCGCCCTGATTTCTGTTAAAACCGAGGTGCGTAACTATGCATGAAGTAGCCAATGATCATGGACGTCAGGATTTCCGGATTGATGATGTTATCCCTGTCAGCGACAAAAAATTGACTGCAGAAGAATTTGAGCTGTGCCAAAATAAAGTGGGCATTCGTTCCAGGCAGAACAGCATGTTGCAACAAATGGTTGGCAGAGATGTTTTTGCCAATGATGCACATGACTCTGTCAATCCGGAAATGGCGCAAGCAATGGAAGCACTGGATGCCAAGCTGAATTACCTGATTGGCGTCAATATGCTCAATGACGCCAGCCATAGCGATATGCAGGAGCGTCCGGTCAATTTAAGTTTGACCGGTATCAGCTTTACCACGAATCACGCTTATCAGGTCGGTGACAGCACGCATATCAACCTGATGCTGCCCTCGTTTCCGCCATCTATACTTGAATTAATCGGCACGGTTGTGCGCGTTTCCTCACAGGACGGGAAGCACTGGAAAGTAGGTGCGAAATTCTATTTCCGCAGTGATGATGAAGAGGATACCATTGCAAAATATGTTTACCGCCGTCATCGCGAAACGATTCGGGTCAATAAAAAAAGAACCTTGCACTCAAGCTGATTACCATTCCCTGCTGTGTTGAACAGCGACGCAAGTCACGCTAGAACTACCCAACGATTGAGGAATGGCTATTTCGCTACGGCCAAACACGTGTGAACAGGCCCTGGTTTCATGTTAAACTGATGGAGCTTGTGTTGCCCTGTTGCGCCCCTGTTGCTTCGAC
>CAJXNE010000150.1 GCA_913056285.1 uncultured Zetaproteobacteria bacterium
CCCGCATCAGATCGTCCACAAACTCGGCATTGCCGGAATTCCCCATGGCAATACATACATTGCGCAACAAACCGCGCCGCTTTGTGCGCTTGATCGGCGATTTTCGGAAACGCTGCCGAAATGCATCCTCATCCAGACGCAACAGGCTAGCAAGATCAGGCAGATGATTCTCCCCCCGAGGTTTAAGGAAATCATCCTGACGCACTGCATGCCCATTCCAGGGACAGACCATCTGACAGTCATCGCAACCGTAAATCCGATTCCCCATCAAGGGGCGCAAAGCATGTGGGATGAATCCGTCAAACTCAATCGTCAAATACGAAATACACAAACGCGCATCCACCACATAGGGTGCAATAATGGCTTTGGTCGGGCAAACATCCATACAGGCCGAGCAAGTACCGCAATGATTCCTGGCCGGCTCATCTGGTTCGATTTCCGCCGAAGTGAAAATCTCACCGAGCAGAAACCATGAGCCCAACTCACGATGAATGGTCAACGAATGTTTTCCCTGCCAACCCAGCCCTGCCGATTCAGCCAGGGCGTGTTCCAAAACAGGCGCGGTATCGACAAATACCCGCTGATCATGTTTACCCAGCAGCACATCCAGCTCACGCGCCAACGCCTTGAGTCGCTTTTTCATCACATCATGATAATCATCACCATGCGCATAGGCGGTAATCACGCCGTGGTCGGAAGCCCCAGATGCATCATCCAATGTATATGCCGGAGGCGTATAGGGCATGGCCACCGTGATCACCGAACGTACTCCGGCCAGCATGGATTCGGGGCTTTTGCGACGTTGCAGGCGAACCTCTTCCGCCATCCAGCCCATCTCACCCTGCATATCCGCTTCCACCCAGTCTTGCAATGCCTGACGATGTACATCATCAACATCCGGCTGCGTCACCCGGCACAGTGCAAAACCATGTTCACGCGCCATGTTCTGAATGAGTGATTTCATTGTGCTCGTTATGGAAGCAAAACAGCCGGGCTGTCTTTACTCAAAATAGCTGTCGGCCCTTTGTTGAGCATCATCCATGGCATGTTGGGTGCGCGCGATTGCCCCATCCAAATCCTCATCGGCAGACACAATAACCGGCTCACCGAACACAAATACGCCGCGTGTAAACGGCTGTGGGAGATAAAAATGGTCCCATGAATTGATGCGCCAGTGACGTCTGGTCGCGTAGCAAACCGGGACAATCGGCAGCTCAGCTTTCATGGCCAGCTGAACTGTGCCTTTCTGTACTTTTTCACGCGGCCCTTTGGGACCATCCGGCGTGATTGCCAAATGTCTGTTCTCACCTTTCACGGCTCTAAGCATTTGTAGCATGGCACGAGCGCCGCCTCGAGTGCTGGAGCCGCGCACCGTTTCAATACCAAGCAAATGCATGGTATCGGCAATAAAGCCGCCATCCCGATGTGATGAAATGAGCATATAACCATGCCATACACCTCTGGACAGGCGTGGGATCATCAGCATACGGGCATGCCAGAAAGCATACAAATTACGCTGCGGATCATCCGGATCATAGGGTTTACCTGCTACCTGCCAGCCAATGGTATTGACCAGAAACAGATAAATCAGCTTAATCAGGCGAGGCAGCAGCCAGATGAGCAGGCGATCTTTCATACCTCCTCTGTTTCGGATCCAGATGCTTCGGCTCCGGATGCTTCGACACGGCTGTCAAACTGCAAATGATACAACTCGGCATACAAACCGCCTTCAGCCAGCAAATCCGCATGTTTGCCCATTTGAACAATATGACCTTCATCCAGCACCACAATCCGGTCAGCATTGCGAATCGTAGACAGGCGGTGGGCAATCACAATCACCGTGCGCCCCTGCATCAGGCGGTCAATCGCATGCTGCACCAGACGCTCGGATTCGGTATCCAGCGCACTGGTCGCTTCATCCAGAATCAAAATCGGCGCATCCTTCAACAAGGCTCTGGCCATCGATAAACGCTGACGCTGACCACCGGAAAGAATGACGCCGCGCTCACCAATCACCGTATCATAACCCTGCGGCAGCTTTTCGATAAACTCATGCGCATTGGCAGCTCTGGCTACGGCCTCCACCTTCGCCTGATCAATCGTTTCATGACCATAGGCGATATTGTTAAGCACCGTATCGTTAAACAGGATGATTTCCTGCGTCACCAGCGCGATCTGGCTACGCAAAGAAGCCTGCGTCAAGTCACGCACATCGATATCATCAATCGTGAGACGGCCTGCCGTGACATCCATGAATCGGGGCACCAGATTCACCAGCGACGTTTTACCAGCGCCACTGCGGCCAACCAGTGCCACCACCTCACCGGCAGCTACCGAAAACGTAATATCATGTAGTACAGCCTTGTCCGTACCCGAATATTTCAGGCTCAGGTTCTCGAACCTCATTGCATTGGAGAATGGCGGCAGCTCGCACGCCTGCTCATGATCTTCCACCTCAATCGGTTCATCCAGCAATTCGAAAATGCGCTGGCTGGCCGCCAGCCCCTGTTGGATATCATTATTGGCGCGCGACAATCGCTTCACCGGTTCATAAAGCATAATGACTGCCGCCAGGAATGATACCAGCGTACCGGCCGTCGTTTCGCCTGATGCCACGCGCATCCCGCCATACAGCAACACACCGGCAATACCGAAACCGGCCAATAACTCCATAATCGGAAATGACAGCGCATTGACCCGGAACACCTTGAGTTGATGTGAAAAGAAATCGCCGGTTAATTTCCGGAAGCGGCCCTGCTCATACGCTTCCATGCCGAATGCTTTCACCACTCGGATGCCGCCCACCGTTTCCTCCAGTAAACTGGTCAAGTCACCCATGGCAGCCTGACCATCCAGAGTGGCGTGGCGCATTTTACGCCCGAAACGTGCAATCGGATAAATCACAGCCGGAAATACCAGCATGGTAATCAGCGCCAGCAACCAGTCCTGCACAAACACCACGCCAACCAGAAATACAATTGAAATCGCATCACGCATGAGCGCCGTGACAGCGGTACTAACCGCCGCCTGCACCAGTGTTACATCATAAGACAGACGAGCCAGCAGCTCACCGGTTTTACGGTGGGCGAAAAAGGACAGCGATTGTGACGCTAAACGTCCATACAACAAATTGCGCAGATCAAAAATCACTTTCTGGCCAATATAACCCATCGTGTACGCCTGTCCGAAATAGGCCGCGCCTTTGATCAGATAGAGTACAATCACCAGGGCTGGAATAATATAAATCAGTTGCCCGTTTTTGCCGGAAAGCGCTTCATCCAATACCGGTTTTAACATCCAGGCCATCGCAGCCGTACAGGCTGCCAGAATAATCATGCAGACAATGGCAATGCTTAAACGGCCTTTATAAGGCATCAAAAAGGCAAGCAGGCGGCGGTACAGATCCATTGATGAGTATGTAGCAGATGGCATTGTTTAGAACGCCTGTAGATCAGGCATCACAACCACATCGGCTGAACTGGCCAATACATTGACCGGGGATAGCGCACCGGAATTTTCAGCTTTTTTCAAGCGGCCCATTTTGCGAAAGAAATCGACACTTCCATGAAACAGCGCGGTCGCTAACTCGGCCTGATGCTTGTTACTTTTAAGCTTTTTCTCCCGATTCGGGTTGGAGATATAATCCAGTTCAACCAGCACGCTGGGAATTTCCATAGCCCCGAGCACAAAAAACCGCGCCCGTTTCGGTTTGCTGTGTTTGATCGGACCGACTTTTTTTAAACGAACCAGCATTTCTTCAGCCAGAATTTGCGAACTGTTTAAACTGTCGCGCCGAAACATATCGCCCAGAATCCGGCTTACCAGCGGATCGCCGGCCCGTTCGACAGCCGCCACGCCGCCAACCTCATCCGCTGCATTTTCCTTGGCAGCCAACGCTCTGGCCGCCCTGCTCTGGGTCGCCCCCCGTTCAGACAAGGTATAAACGCTGGCACCTTTTACCGTGCGTTTTCGTACAGAATCGGCGTGGATACTGATCATCATATCGGCGTGCATTTTTCGAGCCAGATACACTCGCCGTCTAAGCGGCACAAAGTAATCACCCTTACGAATCAATATCGCCTTCATACCCGGTTGCTTATTGATTTTACGGGCCAGCTTTTTCGCTACCGCCAGCGTAACATTCTTTTCCAGCACTTTGTGCGGCCCGATCGCACCCGGATCTTCACCGCCATGACCTGCATCAACTGCAACAATAATGCCGTGTTTACGGTAACCGGCGCTGATGGCGGAATGCCTGTGTGCTTTTTCCGGCCGCATCAAATCAACCACCAACCGGTACGGTTTCCCATGTAGCGGCTTCAGCAAAAATGAACGCGGCTGCCCCTTTTCTTTCACATCGACAACCATGCGCAAAGCGTTATTTTTGGAGCTGCCGTGGCGAATACTCTTGATGACAGGGTCGGGCAGAGCCAGTTTTTTGAGATCGGTTTTCAGACTGCTCTGTTGCATATCAATGACAATGCGCTCCGGCTTATGCAACCGGAACAGTTTATATGCCATATTCTGATTCAAATCAAAGACCAGACGCGTGTGATCCGGTGCAGTCCACAAGCGCACATCTCGTACGACAGTGACACCGGCTGCTGATGCTATGGAGGAACACAACAGCAACGCTGATAAGCAAATTAGCGTCAAGACTTTTAAATGCATGATCAGGCAATACTCACAGTGACAGCTGTCTTTGCAAGAGGCTGACGGTTTAAAGCAACAGTATGTGTGATTCATAGATATCCTTTCAACATGTAAAGGCACCTGTCTGTAACCACTTCGCACATACAACAACGCGGCTTTGCCCGCTTTTAATCAACGTTCCCCAGGGCAATCGCATGAAAAGTAAAGTTGGGTTCTTTGAGCTTTCAAGTACGCCGGAATGGTTAATTACAAAGTGAATATAGGGTAATGTTGTTTTTTTCGTTCATTTCTTTTACAGATTAGAAACGAACCAAAGAAAGCTGCCCGGCAATCTGCTTCTTCCTACGTATTTATCGTCGAATGGGGCGAAAACTTTTTTCGCTTATTCCCATTCAACAAT
>CAJXNE010000151.1 GCA_913056285.1 uncultured Zetaproteobacteria bacterium
GGGCCGCCTGCACCAGCGCCTCCGCCGTTACCCTGTGCAGGGTCAGCTGCAGGTGCATTAGCCGCACCATTTGGCCCCGTCCCACCAGTGTTATTATTTCCCGAACCACCCGGTTCCTTATTCGCCGCGTTTCCACCTTGCTGCGTACTAAGGTTGATCGACTTGATTTCAGCTGGCGTCAAATCTCTGGGTATTGATGGCGGCTTATTTCCAGTTACTTGTATAAACTTATTCCTTGTCAGATAGCGAAACTTCGAGGGGTCATTCTTATTGGTGATTTTAACGGTGCCGGAGCGGCCAAAAAAATTAGATTTGTCGGGTGAAACAACTTGAACCGTCCACTCTGTACCACGCACAGCAGCCACGGCTCCCGGCGTTTCGATACGGAAATATGAGTTGTTGTCCTCTGCTTTGCTCACAGCTGCCCGAACCGTGCCCCGCAAAGCCCTTATGTTACTTTTGCGAACCTTGCTTTCAGCATCATAAGAATATTCACCCACCTTGATTTTAGTCAACGAACCAATATTGAGCACACTGCCATCAACAAATTTCAACTGTACGCGTGAACGCCTGCCGGTCCGAACCGTATCGCCAACGTCTACACTGTTTCCGACCACAAGAGGTTGGGCAACTCTCGTGCCGGCATGAAACACATCAACCACGCCATGTACTTTTTTAACTTCAGCAACACCAGCATCAGCTATCGAGGCAAACATCAACAGGCAAGCCAGAAACGCCGTAGTTATTATGGCAGGAAAGCTTGGATTTATTGTCATCTTTTCCATATCAAAAACTCCTGCTAATGGTCGCGCCACCGAGCATGCGTACATAGCTGTATATGTCGAGTGTTGACAGCACATGGGTGTAGCTGCCATTCACACCGATATCAAAATATGGGAGATGGTATGATAATGACACCGCTCCTGAGTAGGATGTGTCACGGCGCTTTGCAGTAAAGCCAACCGGAATATTTCTATAGCGCTGTTGACTGATTGACCCCTGTACTCCCGCGACGAGTGATCCGAGCCATGTGATCGGTGTTTCAGCACTAATATCTCCGCCAAAGCCGGAATAGCTCCAGTCGGCGCCCTGCGTTGTACTGGATGTATAATAAGCGCCCAGTTGGACGCTGGATTTATGATCTTCTGAATACCCTGAAATTCGCAGTTCAGGTTTTAGAATCAAGCCATCCTGATTGGATGAGCTCAGAATGACCGGCTGATAATAGTTCTCACGGGAGCCGGTGACAGATAATGTGTATTGAAGCTGTTTACTTTGGGTATAGGTAAATCCGGGGCGCACGCTGATTGTGTCCATATAACGTTTGTAGTTTAAAAAATAATAATCAAACGTTGTATCCATAAAAATAAGGTGTTTGCCTCCAATATAATGGTAGGGCGTAAATCCAGCCCCAATTCCGGTTACATCAAATGTGCGTAATTTTGCATGTGCATTTTCATAGACTCTGCCGGAAAGCGTGTATCCATATCCGGATTTTGAAGCAGGGGGTGCATAGTTTAGTGAAGCCAGAAACACATGTTCAAAATCACTCTCACCAGTAATCAGCGGCACAATGGACGAGGCCGATGGTTTTAGCACCACATTGCTGTCAAACTGAAATCCATACATGCCGGATACCGTCAAATAGCTTACGTTTTCCAGTGCAACGGTATCGGAAAGACTCTGTTTGGCAAGCGCGGCCACATCCGATGTTGGATCAATGGCGATACTCTGTTGTAACAATGCCTTGCCCTGAACATTCTCCCCCATATGGATGTAACTTATTCCCTGATTATAAAGGCTTTTTTGCTTGAATGAGGCATCGGCTGCATCAGCTTTTTTGAAATACTGAATAGCCAGAGGATATTTTTCTGTTTTTTCATTCACCATACCCAGCATATACAACGCGTATGCATCACCGGGTTTGCTTTTCAAGGTGTTTTGAAAGGCTGCGCCGGCCTGAGCATATTGTTTCATTTTATACTGCAAACCGGCCAGACGGGAATAGACCGGCAGTGGATCAGCTACTCGTTTTGAAGCACGTTGATAGCTATCAAGCGCAGCATCAAAGTCCAGCATGTCCTCCTGAACCTTGCCGAGGCGGAATAAAACCTGTCCATTATTCGGGCTGGATTTCTGTAAATCCTGCAAGGCCCACAGCGCTTCTTCAAGGCGACCGCTCTCATAGTCCGCATCGATCTGGCTGAACATCGTTGGGCTGGAAGCGTTTTTCAGGCGCGATTTACTCAGAGGTTTGGAAACGTTGCTCCTGAGCGCTTTATTTCGACCTGCCCTGGATGGGAAAAAAGAGTGCTTATGGGTTCCGGCTTTTCCAGGCCAAAAAGTTGATTGGGGCTGCCTGTTCGAGGCCGGAGATGGCTTATCAATAATGCTAGAGTGCTCAACGACACTCGAGTCCTGGGGCGCAGCATGCGCGAACCCGATTGTAAAAACAGATACAAGTAGTAGTACAGATGCAAATAAACAGAATATTCCTTTCTTTATCCCCGCCAAGAAAATGTCCCCTAAATTCAAGATATGCCACCAAGTGGCAAACAGTGCAACTATAGACTATTTTCTGAAAAATGTAAGCCAACGGGTTTTTTTTGCTTTAATACTATAGAGATGAGAGCTTACCCCAATATCCGACATTGCTATGCGGCGCATGCCGCAACCCTTTGATTCGTCTGACATCCCGGAAAATCACTCATCACCAGCAAGGTGACACCATGATTTTCCCAAATTCCATACAAACGCCATACAAACCAAATGATTACACCCTGCATCCAATGTCAATGTCGGTTCTTGGGGTGATGGTTTCTCTTTGTAGGGACTTATTGTCGAAAGATGATTGTTGAGCTACAGTCGGAAACAGTGATTGTGCTGTGACAAAATAACAGAGGGTGCGGCGATGAATCAGAGGGATTGCCAGTTATGCTAAAAGCGGTGGTGGAGGTCATGCGACCTCTGTTCGGGGCGGCGCGCGATCTGGCACCAATAGTTCTGGTGATTCTTTTTTTTCAGGGACTGGTGCTCAGGCAACCCATTCCCAATCTGGAAGAAATGCTGGTCGGGCTGGCTTTGGTGCTGGTCGGACTGGCGTTGTTTGTGCGCGGGCTTGAGATCGGCATGTTTCCACTCGGCGAAGCCATGGCGCATGCCTTTGCCAAAAAAGGCAATATCTATTGGTTGCTGGCATTTTCTTTTCTACTTGGTTTCGGCACCACTGTAGCCGAACCTGCTTTGATCGCTGTGGCTGGCAAGGCAGCACAAATCGCAGCTGATAGCGGCATGATTGGCACAACAGCGGAAGCCATGGATGAATATGCCATTGGCTTGCGGTTGACGGTTGCGCTGTCTGTCGGTACTGCCATTGTGCTCGGCGTGTTGCGCATACTCTCGGGCTGGCCGGTGCATTTCTGCATTATGGCCGGTTATATCATTGTGGTGGTCATGACTATGTTTGCACCGCAGGAAATTATCGGCATCGCCTACGATTCCGGTGGTGTCACCACCTCCACCATTACCGTGCCATTGGTGACAGCCCTTGGCATTGGTTTGGCGACTTCGATTCGCGGGCGAAATCCGTTGCTCGATGGTTTCGGTCTGATTGCATTTGCTTCGCTGGTGCCAATGATTTTCGTCATGGCTTACGGCATGGTTATTCTATGAATTTGGTGTTTCAGTTCGCCGATACCTTGCTCTCGACGTTGCGCGATGTGATCCCGATTGCTGCGGTGTTGCTTGGATTCCAGTTGCTGGTGTTACGCCAGCCTATTGCCAATACATGGCGTGTAGTGCGCGGATTTGTCTATGTGCTACTTGGACTTGCGTTGTTTCTGATGGGGTTGGAGAAAGCAATTTTTCCGCTCGGTGAAGTGATGGCGGCGCAATTGACCGATCCTGTATTTCTATATGGCGCAGAGGCATCTACGGTCACTTCGGTTCAATGGCAGCATTTTGGTTGGGTCTACGCCTTTGCATTTGCTATCGGGCTGGCAACAACGTTGGCCGAGCCGGCTTTGATTGCTGTTGGCATGAAAGCCGAGCAGGTATCCGGTGGCGCGGTTTCCGCCTGGGGACTAAGGCTGGCGGTATCGCTCGGCGTGGCTATCGGTGTATCTATTGGCTGCTACCGCATCGTCACAGGTACAGATTTGTGGTTGTATATTATGGTGGCATATATCGTGGTGGTTGCCCAGACCACGCGTGCTCCGGCCATGATTATTCCGCTGGCCTATGATTCAGGTGGTGTCACCACATCGACCGTAACTGTGCCGCTATTGGCAGCATTGGGACTTGGCCTGGCCGAAGCGATTCCGGGCCGCAGTCCGTTAATCGATGGTTTCGGATTGATCGCATTTGCCAGCGTGTTCCCGATTATGAGCGTGATGGGGTATGCCCAGATGAGTCGCTGGCTGGAATTACGAAGAGAAAAGAAGAAGCAACAGGAGGTAAGTGATGCGTTTTAAATTATTGATTGCACTGGTGGCGGATACCACCACGGACAAGGTAATGGTTGCTGCGCGGGAAGCCGGCGCTACCGGCGCTACGGTGGTGGGTGATGCGCGAGGGGAAGGATTGAATCCGAAAAAAACATTTTTCGGTCTGGCGCTGGAGGCGCAGCGCGATATGGTATTGTTTCTGGTTGAGGAACATTTGAGTCGCAATATTCTCGAACGTATTGCGGCGGAGGCAGGTTTTGAAGAAGACCCGGGTTCAGGTGTGGCTTTTCAGGTCGATGTTGAAGATGCGATTGGATTGGGCGGGCAAATTATGTGTCTGATGGATGAAGTGGAGGAAAAACTATGAGTATGAATGGAGATATCGATATTGATCCGGATGGAAAAGGCGTTATTACAGTCAAGGATGTGATGAAAAAAGAATATGATATCGTGGAGGGCGTGGCGACGGTGCGTCAGGCACTGGCGATTATGCGCCATGTCGAAACAAAATGTCTGATTGTCGATAAACGCCATGAGCATGATGAATACGGCATTGTCG
>CAJXNE010000152.1 GCA_913056285.1 uncultured Zetaproteobacteria bacterium
CGTACGTACGGTTCTGTGAGAGGGATGAGGCAGTAATGCCTCACCCTACTCGATTCTTATTGGGTATCCCTTCCCTGACCAACAACGCGTGCAGTTATCCGTTTGGTCCTTGCATCAACATCATTAAATCTTTGCTCACATATGGATCATTCAGGAGAGGCGATGCCGTTTGCTGGCTGTGATTGTTTCTCTGTAAGCCGGTTGGTAATTTCTTGATGCTTGCGCTATGGGTTGTAATATATTTTAAGCAATGTCCTGAATTACTTGTTGAATAGCATTATCGCTGTTTGAATGGCTGCATGGGGAAGGATAATCACTGGCAACAGGTGGATCGGCCCGGAGAAGGGCAGGCGGTTTGCTTTGATTTGAAGGCAAGCATGCGGCTGCCTGATGGCAAGGCTGTCGAATTGCAGGAGCAGGGGTTCTTGCTCTGTTTTCAGGGGGAGCTGCGGGCATGGCGGAATCATTGTCCGCATGCGGGATCGCCGCTGGACTGGATTCCCGGGCAGTTTTTTAGCGACGATGGCGATGCGTTGATTTGCCATACCCACGGTGCCCGATTTCAACCGCTATCCGGAGCATGCCTGTCCGGCCTTTGTCCGCGAGGGCTGTTTCCGCTCGAATTTGAGGATCAGGGTGATGTGGTGCTGGTGCCAGTTTCCTTAGCCTCTTACAAATAAAATCTAATGCAACAGCCACAAGATATTTTACAACGAAGGCACAAAGGCACGAAGAAGAAAGATAAAACAGGAAGAATAGATTCATGGAACATCTTATTAAAAGTCAAAAAATAAGCCACGACACACGAATGAACAGAAGGTGAATTGTGAAACAAGAGAGGCTCCCCTGGGGGACGACCTTAGAAGCGGACAGATGCAGACGGTTTTTTCATTCGTGTCAATTCGTGGCTCAAGGTTTTTGGTTCCGGCTTTGCTGGGTTAGGATGAACAAACCTGTCGTAATTCGAATCGGACCGGAACATACCGGTGATTTCGCATTCCAGTGCCAGATGGGTATATATCGCGGTCTGCTTCGTGTGTAATCCGGAACAGTACGGGGTAGAGTCCCCCGATATGAAAGTGCAGACCAAACAATTGAAAACGGATTTTCTGATTATCGGTAGCGGCGCGGCTGGTTTGCTGGCGGCCAGTCGCCTGGCACCGCACGGGCAGGTGATGCTGGTGAATAAAGGCGAATTCCGGGATTCCAGCACCTGGAATGCGCAAGGCGGTATTGCCGGCGTGTCATCGGATAAAGATTCATTTGAATCGCATGTGCAGGACACCTTGAACGCAGGCGCCGGGCTGTGTCATGAGGATGTGGTGCGTGCGATTGTCAGTCGTGGTACGGAAATCATCGAAGAACTGGTGGAAATCGGCACCCGTTTTGATCGGCAGGACGGCGAACTGCATTTGACCAAAGAGGGCGGGCATAGCAGCAGGCGAATCGCTCATGCCAAGGATGCGACCGGACGCGCTATTTCCGAGGCGCTGCTATCGCTGGTCGCTCCGCATCGCAATGTGCGGCGGTTGGAACAGCATACGGCGATTGATCTGATTACCAGTCGGCGTTTGGGTCAAAATTATGATCAGCGTTGCCTCGGCGCTTATGTACTCAATCCTGTGGGTAAGGTGATGGCTATTGCCGCGCGTTTCACCATTCTGGCGACTGGCGGTGTTGGCAAGGTCTATCTCTATACTTCCAATCCGCATGCCGCTTCCGGCGACGGTATCGCCATGGCATGGCGGGCTGGCTGCTCGATGATGAACCTGGAGTTCATACAGTTTCATCCGACCTGTTTGTTTCATCGTCAAGGCTCAAACATGTTGCTGTCCGAAGCATTGCGCGGCGAAGGTGCGCATCTGGTGGACCAGAAAGGTCGCCGTTTTATGTTTGATTATGATAAACGTGGCGAACTGGCTCCGCGCGATATTGTGGCTCGCGCCATTGATCATGAAATGAAAAAGCAGGGTGTGGACTGCATGTATCTGGATGCCCGTCCAATTGGCGATGTGGAGATTGCGGATCATTTTCGCAATATCCACGGTCGTTTGCTGGAACTCGGGCTGGATATGACGCAGGAACCTGTGCCTGTGGTGCCGGCGGCGCATTATTTATGCGGTGGCATTCGGGCCGATGTGCATGGCCGTACCGATATAGAAGGCTTATATGCAATTGGTGAAACGGCGGGTACCGGCCTGCATGGGGCGAACCGATTGGCCAGCAATTCGCTGCTGGAATGCCTGGTCATGGCGGATTGCTGCGCGAGCGATGTGTTAAAACAGCCGCAAACACCAGTTAGTCCTGTACCGGTTTGGGATGAGTCGGGTGTTGTGCCGGAAACCGAACGTATCCAGATCAAGCAGAACTGGGACGAGATTCGCGCCACCATGTCTCACTATGTCGGCATTGTACGCTCCGACGAACGATTACGGCGGGCGCGCCGCCGTCTGCGCCTGATTCAGGAAGAAATAGATTCCTATTATTGGAAGCATCCGGTCAGTCGGGATTTGCTGGAATTGCGTAATCTGGCGCTGATTGCGGAGCTGATTGTGCAGAGCGCCCAACAGCGCCATGAATCGCGCGGCCTGCATTATTCCACCGACTACCCTGAGACTGATGAGCTGGCCAAAGATACGGTGCTCAAACCGGACGATACATGAAAGCGTGTTGTCATGTCCGTATTCAGGGTCGCGTGCAAGGTGTCGGGTTTCGCTATTACACACAAATCGAAGCCCGAAAACGCGCTGTTTCAGGCTGGGTGCGCAATTGCGCCGATGGCAGCGTCGAAGCATTGATTTGCGGTGCGCCCGAATCGATTGATGCCATGAAGCAATGGTTGAAAGGCGGGCCGGGCTATGCGCAAGTCGACCAGATCGAATTTTCTGCTGGTCATTTTCCGGATAACTGCAATGATTTTCGCATTGTTTAAGCGGCGCCCCATGCACGTTAGGGTGACCGTCAACAGCAAGCCTGGAATTCACAGAAGGTGAATTGTGCTTGCACAAGAGAGGCTCCCCTGGGGGACGAATGACAGCAAGACTTTAAGATTATTAATCAGTGGAAATTCGTGGAATCAGTGGCTAAGATTTTAAAGGTTTTGATTTAAGGCAACAAGCGAGCCACGAATTGCACGAATTAGCACGAATAACAGCAAGACTTTAAGATTATTAATCAGTGGAAATTCGTGGAAGAAGGTGAATCCCGAAGGGCACGACTCCACGGATGGGGGAGGTAGAGCGACGCAGGAGCAAGCGATGGTGTTCCCATCGCGCGATAGCTATCTCATCAGGTGATCCCGCTTGCGGGAGAGAGGCTCCCCTGGGGGCGAATGGGCGCGAATAGGCCAAAAGAAAGAGTTATTACGGTTTTAAATTAGTGTAAATTCGTGAAATCAGTGGCCAGGTTTTTTGAATTTTAATGGATTTGGAGATTTGAATGAGTTTTAACGCGCAACGGGATTTTGATCATGAAAAGCCAGTCAGTGTTGGCATTCTGCTGACTAATCTGGGTACGCCGGATGCACCGACGACGACGGCGCTGCGTGCTTATCTCAAAGAATTTCTGTGGGATCCGCGTGTCGTTGAGCAGCCGCGCTGGCTGTGGTGGTTGATTCTCAACGGCATTATTCTCAATACGCGTCCGGCCAAATCGGCTGCCCTGTATCAATCAGTGTGGACGGAAGATGGTTCTCCGTTGATGGCGGCCGGAAAGAAACAGTGTAAAAAATTGCAGCAGGCATTGTGTGATTCGATGGGTGAGTCCTCGGACGAAAGCGTGCATGTCGAACTGGCCATGCGTTATGGCAAACCGTCCATCCAGAGCGGGCTGGAAGCCTTGCGCGAAAAGAATTGCCGCAAGATCATTATTTTACCCCTGTATCCGCAATATTCAGCAACCACAACCGGCTCAACGTTTGATGCAGTAGCTGATGTGCTCAAAACATGGCGGCGCGTGCCTGAACTGCATCTAATCGATGCTTATCATAAGCATCCGGCTTATATCGAGGCCTTGGCGGATAGCGTTCGGACGCACTGGGCGGAGCATGGTCGGCCGGAGCGCTTATTGATGAGTTTTCACGGTATTCCCGAACGCTACTTCAAGGCGGGCGACTCTTATCCCTGTCAGTGCAGGGTGACGGCTCGTTTGCTGCGTGAGGCGCTTGATCTGGATGAAGAAACGGCGCAGATCACATTTCAATCGCGCTTTGGAAAAGAGCCGTGGGTGCAGCCCTATACGGATGAAACGCTGAAAGAATGGGGTAAGGCTGGCGTGAAATCGGTCGATGTAATTTGTCCCGGTTTCGCCGCCGACTGTCTGGAGACGCTGGAAGAAATCTGCAGCGAAAATCGCAACTATTTTCTCTCCGCCGGTGGTGAACAATATCGCTATATTCCGGCTTTGAATGACAGCACAGCCCATATCAGCGCGCTAAAACAGATTGTATTGGAACGCGTGACACGTTCTAACCCGAACTAAGTAGCAAGTTCCAGGGCTTTAACGTGTTGAATCTGCAAACCTTGGTTATACTTGCGCTTTGTAACTTGTAACTTGAAACTGCAACTCACAACTGCTTTTACCTGGAGGGAAAATAAATGAGCCCAGTCGTCATGGCGATTACCGTGCTGTGTTTCTACATGCTGTTTTACCGTTTTTATGCCAAAGGTTTTTTGGCTCGAAAAATATTCGAGCTGGATGATGGCGCACCCACGCCCGCGCATACCATGCGCGACGATGTCGATTATATCCCGACCAATAAATATGTACTGTTCGGTCATCACTTCGCCTCGATTGCCGGGCTGGCGCCGATGCTGGGCCCTGCGATTGCAGTCATCTGGGGCTGGGTGCCGGCTTTGTGCTGGGTGGTATTTGGTACATTACTGGTCGGAGCAGTGCATGATTTCTCGGCACTGGTATTGTCCATCCGGCACAAAGGCCAAAGTATCGGCACGATCTCCCATGATGTGATCAGTCCGCGCACGCGCTTATTGTTTCTGCTGGTG
>CAJXNE010000153.1 GCA_913056285.1 uncultured Zetaproteobacteria bacterium
GCCATACAAACCAAATGATTACACCCTGCATCCAATGGCAATGTCGGTTCTTGGGCTAGATGTGAAAATTGTCTTATACGCTCTGAAGGAATAAGGTTTTGATCAACGGCAACACAGCATGGGAGTGAAAGCATACAATGGTAATATATAGGCTCCACCTATCACAATACCAGCCCATTCTGACTATATGACTGTTCGGCAACAATGATTCATAGAGGTGATATGAAATGAACACAAAGCAATTGATCAGTGAGGCTGTCTCTCTGCCGGTGGAAGAACGTGCCTTGGTGGTTGATTCTTTGCTCCGCAGCCTGAATCAGCCAGAATCGGAAATAGACAGGAAGTGGGCAAATCTTGCGAAATTGCGACTTGTAGAAATACGATCCAAGGCAGTAAAAGCAGTGCCAGGAACAGAGGTGTTTGAAAAGATTTGGGAGCGGTTTGAGAAATGAGCTTCTCGTTTCACCCAGAAGCGGAAGATGAATTCAACAATGCGATCAATTATTACGAAGATATAGAACCAGGACTCGGGTATGACTTCGCCTTGGAAGTTTATTCAACAATTCAGCGGTCAGTCGAATTTCCAAAAGCGTGGGCTATACTCGAAGGGGAAGTCAGGAGATCATTGGTAAGTCGCTTTCCCTACGGGGTTCTCTACTCCGAAGAGCCAACTGGGATATACATTCTGGCAGTTATGGATCTTCACCGCAACCCAGGTTATTGGAAAAGAAGATAGGCGCTTCAGGCATTCACCATGCGGCGGCTGGATGGCACCGGATTCCCCATCGGGCGAAGGCCAAGTTTCTTGAATAGCTGCTGATCGTTTTCGGCATCCTGATTGCCGGTGGTAAGCAACTTCTCACCATAAAAAATAGAATTGGCGCCGGCCAGAAAACACAGCGATTGCATTTCTTCGCTCATCGTTTCACGCCCGGCGGAGAGACGCACATGCGAGCCCGGCATGGTAATGCGGGAAACAGCAATGGTGCGGATGAACTCAAAGTTGTCGAGGGTATCGGCAAACTGGGCGTCTTCGGCCACCGGCGTGCCCTCTACCTTGACCAACATATTAATCGGCACTGATTCCGGATGCGGGTTCATGCGCGCTAATTGCGCGACCAGTCCGGCGCGATGCCGGCGTGTTTCGCCCATACCGACAATGCCGCCGCAGCAAATGCTCATACCGTTGGCGCGAACGTGTTTGAGGGTATCGAGGCGCTCATCGTAAGTGCGGGTGGAAATCACCTCTTTGTAGTACTCCGGATCGGAATCGAGGTTATGATTGTAGTAATCCAGACCGGATTCTTTCAGACGAGCGGCCTGTTCGGGTGTGAGCATGCCCAGCGTTGCGCAAGCCTCCATGTCCATATCCTTGATTTCAGAAATCATATCACAGACCAGTTCAAATGCGCGACCTTTAGGCTCGCGCCATGCCGCACCAATGCAAAAGCGGGATGCACCCTTGTCTTTGGCAATTTTAGCAGCGGCCAATACCTGCTCTTTTTTCATCAATAATTCGGATTCGACATCGGTATTGTAACGCGAACTCTGAGGACAATATTTGCAATCCTCCGGACAACCTCCGGTTTTAATCGATAGCAACGTCGAGAGTTGCACTTCATTGGCATCAAAATGAGCCCTGTGCGCCTGCTGGGCCCGGAACATCAGATCATTGAACGGCAGTTCAAATAAGGCCTCGATTTCATCTACGCTCCAGTTGTATCGCATTGTTTTCTCCTTACCCTGTAAACCATGGGGAGGCGAAGGGTAAACGGCTTTGCCTGATTCGGCAAAATATATGCATTTAAGGAAGCGCTGATTAAATCAGTGCTTTCGTGCAGCCCACGGATGGGCTGCCAAATCAAACACGTACAGCTTGATTTGGCAGCAAAGTGACCATTCCGCAGGATCGCGGAATGGGACGGCTGCAAGCCGCCGCATGCGGGGCGAGGCATGGATGCCGAGCATCAAAATCGCACTTTTGATGTTCGGCGTCCTGCCTCACGGCGCTGTGCGTCCCATTGTTCTATCCTGAACAATGGTCGCTTTCCGTGAAGTAAAAAGGCCATGGACGGACTTTTTACGACTTCATCAAGACTGTCTATTCTATTTTCTGACAAGCCGGTTAGTCTGACCCCATTCAACGAAAGGGGGCTTAGCCATGTCCAGCGTATTATTATCCATATCAGGTTTTGATCGTCCCGGCATCGTATGTGATGTGGCAGAGGCGCTGGAACACCTGAACGTCAATATCGAGGACTCATCCATGACTGCCCTGCGCGGTCGATTCACCATGATGTTAATTGTGCGATTACCTGAACACATCAGCCTGGGCGAACTCAAAGCCGCACTGGCCGAACTGGAGCAGCGCACCCGCTTATCCGTGCAATCGCAAACCATCTCCGATGAAGAAGCCAGCGCGCCACCGCTGGAACCGGATCATGTCATTACCGTACACGGGGCCGATAAAGTCGGTATTGTGCATGCCGTTACAGCCACGCTGGCAGAAATGACCGTTTCCATTGTCGATGTTTCCACCCAGTCGCGCGCATCGGATGCGGGCAATATCTATATGATGGTGCTGGAAGTGGCCGCTCATGATAAGGCTGAAGCCATGACTTCAGCCCTGGCTGCTGTCTCCGGCGATATGGGTATTGATGTGGACATCCATGAACTGGATGCCGCTGTTTTGTAAAACACAGATCCAACCTTGCCTGTCCAAGACATTTTAACCCACCCGGATGAGCGGCTGCGCCGGATTGCAACGACCGTCAAAAACTTTGACGCAAAACTGGCTGCTGGATTTTCCGAACTGGAATCGACCATGCGTGCCGGCCCCGGCGGTGTTGGCATTGCCGCCCCTCAAATCGGAGAGAACAAACGCATGATTGTGGTCGATTGCAGGCAAAGCCTCAGACCATGCAAAAATCACAGTCTGCTATACATGGCCAATCCGGTCATCATATCCAGCCACGGAAAAAGACTGGGCCGCGAGGGCTGTTTATCCGTACCGGATTGGGTCGGCATGGTTCCCCGTGCGGCCGAGGCGTGCATCCGATTCGATGATGTACATGGCCAGCCGCAGCAAATCTCGGCAACCGGCTTTGAAGCACGCGTTATCCTGCATGAAATCGATCATCTCGACGGCATTCTGTTTATCGACCGGGTCATCTCCGGTAAAGATTTAATTCGCCGGATGACGGATTAACATGAAACAAATATGATGGCTTCGTAAGAAGTCATCATCGCGCCCATGGACGGACTTTTTACGGCTTCATCAAATACTACGTGTTAGCTCCAGTCAAAATCCTCGTCATCTTCATCATCGAAATCAAAAGGCTCAATGACTGCAGGCATGCAGACCATATCTTCCGATGTCGAATACCCGCTGCGCTTACTCAACCATTTTACAATTTCCACATGGTCTGAAAATGTATCTTGTTGTGGTGACATATACTCCTCCTCATCATTTGATATACCGAAGGTTAGAAACCGTTTACGTCACAGTTGCGTCATTTGTATGTCATGTTGATGACATGGATAAAAGCGTACCGTAACCCAAAAGCCCAAGAACCGACATCGACATTGGATGCAGGGTGTGATCATTTGGTTTGTATGGCATTTTGGAAAATCATGTAGTCACCTTGCTGGTGATGAGTAATTTTCCGGGATGTCAGACGAATCAAAGGGTTGCGGCATACGCCGCATGGCAATGTCGGTTCTTGGGGGTAACATTCATGCCACATCATCAGTTTTAGAAGCTGATTTGCGCTGACGGCGTTTTGCACGATACTGCGATAATTTCCATTTTTGCCATACACTTAGCATCGGGCCGTGCATGCAGTAGGCAAATAGAATTGCAAATGGCATCCGGTAGGGTTCGACAGCCAGAAAACCCACGGCAACAATCATCACCACCAGCATTTTGGATGAATGGCGTTTTTGCAGGTCCACATCCTTGCCTGAAATAAATCGAACGTTGCTCACCATCAACCAGGACAGGAATACTGATAGCGCCAACCACAGCCATGGCTGCGGTTCTGTATGAATATCAACATAGTATAGCACTGCCGTGGCGATAAACAGCGCAGCTCCCGGTGTCGGAAGCCCCTGAAAATAACGGTGGTCCTGCACATCATGGCGCACATTAAAGCGAGCCAGCCTGAGCGCAGCACCGGCCACCACAAAGAAGCCACCTAACCATGCAAGCCTGTGCAATTCAGCTGGGAGATTGACCAGCGCCCACAAATAGACCAACACGGCCGGAGCAACGCCAAAGGACAGCATATCGCATAAAGAATCGTATTCAGCGCCGAAATCAGTTTCGGCATGCAACAAACGCGCCACCCGCCCGTCCAGCATATCAAATACTGCAGCAGCCAGAATGGCCCACGCCGCCACCTCGAAGTTACCCTGAATCGAAGCCACCAACGAGTAGAAACCGGAAAACAGCCCCATGGTGGTAAACAGGCTCGGCAACACGTACACGCCGCGCTTGCCCACAGTGTCTTTAAACTTCGGCATCGGAATTACCCCCGGTCTCACTGTCAGATTGGCGTTTGCGTGCAATGATTGTCTGCCCTGCGCTCACCATGTTACCGACTTTTACATTCATAAGGATATCCACACGCTGATACCCCTCATCCACCATTTCCGCACGAATTACCTTGCCATCGGCCGGAATGATAAATCGCCACCCTTCGGGAGCGAATGGAAGCTTGCCGCGCGCGGTCGGAACGTGCTTTGGATTCAGTCATCCGCGTAATCTAGCGGCAACGCAGCCTATACCCAAGCAATGCCTTCAGCCTTCAATGTCACAGTGCTATTGGAATGGTGCTTCCAGGGCCTGCTCACACGTGTTTGGCCGTAGCGAAATAGCTAGTTTGTTGGGCTGCAAGGCATTTTGAGCGCAATATGCTGAATGCACATCAGCGAAAAATAACGTAGCAGCGTGCAAAAATGGCATTTCC
>CAJXNE010000154.1 GCA_913056285.1 uncultured Zetaproteobacteria bacterium
CCGTTGCAAGCAAAGGCCCGGCGTGATCATCACAGCGATTCATGAATAGTCCGGGTTAGGAACCGAATCATGGCAGATGATTACGTCTTGCCAAGTATGCGCAAAACCGCGGCTTTTTTATCAGCTTCAAATGGCCATGCCGGTTTCGCCATGCCAAGCAGGAAACTGCCTAGTTTGTGCGCATCCACGCCCATGCTGCGCAAACTGTTCAGGGTGGTAGCGTGATTGCGTTTGGCCAGCCTGTTCCCGTTGCTATCCTTTAGCAGCCGATGGTGGATGTAGACTGGTTCCGGCAGCCCCAGCAGTTGTTGCAACAGCCGGTGAATGCCGGTTGATTCGGCCAGATCACGCCCTCTGATAATATGGCTGATGCCTTGTAAAGCATCATCAACTACCACGGCGAGATGGTAGCTGAAGCCGATATCCTTGCGCCCGATGACCATATCCTGGCTAACCTCAATCGCATGAGTTTTCCCTGATTCGTCGCGCCATGTCATGCTTGTGCCAAGCTGTGCCATGGCTTTGGCCACATTCAGCCGCCATGCAAATGGCTCCTGTTGCATGCGCTGTTGTTGTTCATCGACTTGCATATTTCTGCAAATACCAGGGTATTCAGATAGCATATCTTCGCTATGCGGTGCCGAAGCCATGTAGGCGATTTCCCGGGCAACCTGTTTGCGTGTACAGAAGCAGGGGTAGATGACATCCATGCCCCTGAGCCGGATGATGGCTTGCTGATAGGCATCCAGATGCCGGCTTTGATATCTGACCGGGCCTTGCCATTGTAGTCCGAGCCAAGCCAGATCCTCAAGGATGGCATCGGCGTATTCAGATCTGCATCGGGTATGATCGATATCCTCGATGCGTAACAGCAATTCAGCATCGTGTTCTTCAGCCCATGCCTGACAAATCAGAGCGGAATAAGCGTTTCCGACGTGCAGCAGACCGGTCGGGCTGGGAGCGAAACGGGTGCGCAGGGCCATGTTGTTATTTGCGCGGTGAGGATGGAGGCAAAATCAATGGTGAACGATCCTGAACGCGTTCCGGGCGCATCAGTATTTTGATTTCGTCACCGATGGCAAGGATCAGGTCGTCATGCGGCACCATCGTTTGTCCATCGCGGATGACAGTAATGGGCTGGATGCCATGTTGAATGCGAGCATCTGCCATACGTGCGCCGGCGAGGCTTGAATCCGGTTCGATTTGCAATGATTCATAGATTAAACGTTTTCGGTAAGCCTGATCATTCCAGTATGTGAAATTGTATGGTTTGGCGAATAAGCGCCGGGCTTGCAACTGATGGATCATGCTGGCGTGTTTGTCTTCATCATGTTCTTGCAGGGTGACGTAGATTTCCGGGATGTGAAAATTTTCATGCGCCAGCCGCGCAATGAGCAGGTTATGATCCGAGGAGCCTGTCATAATCAGCGTACAGCCAATTTCTTCGGCATGGATCACTTCCCAATATAATGGATCCAGTGCATTGCCGCAGACAGCGTCATAGCCGGAATGTTTCAGGCTGGTGATCACTTCGGCATTCAGATCCAGAAAGCGAACTTCGCGATCTTCCCCCAATGCCCGGCCCACTTCAGCACCGATCTGACCACCGCCTATGATTAAAACCGAGCGATCATCGCCGCCATTGATGGATAGCCACCGCTTCAGCGGCGCTGCCGACAGACTGTATCCCATGACAGACGCGATAATGATAATATACACCAGAGCCATCAACATTTCACTCTGGGCGTAGCCATGATCATGCAAAATCAGAGCGAACAACGAGGTGATGCCAGCCGCCACCACCCCGCGCGGCGCCATGCCAGCCAAATACAGGCTTTCAGACATCGTTAAACGGCTGCCCAAGGTGGATAAAAAGACAATGAGCGGACGCACTACGATAGCCAGAATGGCGAACAGCAACAGCCCTGGCCACAGATAATTCCGCATGACAGACAAGTCCATCTCAGCGGCCAGCAGCACAAACAGCAGAGAAATCAGCAGCATGGATAAGCTGCCTTTGAAATGTTTCAGGCGCTGAATATCGTGCACTTCCATGCGTTGCAATACAGCACCCATCATCAGCATGGTGAGCAGTCCGGCTTGCGCGCTGATCGAATCAGCCAGCAGAAACAGGCCCCAGGCGCTGGTAAGCGTTAATACGGAGCGAATTTCAAAATCCTTGGCCCAGCTGCTGGTGAGCAACAACGCCAGCAATCGGCCTCCGGCGATACCGAGTGCAACGCCGACTGCTATTTTATAAAAAATATCCTGCGCAATAGCGCTAGCGCTCATATTCAGCGTCAGTGCGACCTGCAAGACCACAATGGCCAGAATAGCGCCGACCACATCGATCAACATGGCTTCGGCGGTCAATACATGGCTGATATTTCGCCCCAGTCGCATCTGCCGCACAATGGGCAGGATCACAGTCGGCCCGCCGACCGAGACCAGTGCGCCGAACAGCAATGCCAGCAGCCAGTCCATGCCGATGAGAAAATGCGCGGCGACGCCGCCAATCAGCATGGTCAGAATAGGGCCTATCAATATCAGCCGACCCACGACCCAGCCGTTTTCTTTTAGCGCTTTCAGATTCAGATTCAGGCCGCCTTCAAACAGGATAATGGCCAAGCCCAGTTCGATCAGACTATGCAGAGCCGGTTCAATGGCTTCGACCTGAAGCAGATGTAATCCGAAGGGTCCCAGCGCCATACCTGCCAGCAGCCATAACAGGATGGGAGGAAAGCGGAAACGACTTGCCAGCATTTGCGCAGTCGTGGCAATGATGACGGCAATAATAAAGGTCGAGGTTGGATTGACGGTGTCTGGAAACATCGGATTGAGAATGCCGCCATCGCAGTGGCTCGGCAAGCAATGGTTTCACAGCCCGGCAACAGTGGCGAGCATTGCATGCTTCTGTGTTGACGAAATGCTATGCTTCGGCGCGATTGTCGGCCCTGATGTCAGGAGCGGCGCAAGTCGCGTTACAACGCCACAACGATTGAGTGACGAAATGGTAAACTCACCATTTTGTTATTGAAGAGCGACGCAAGTCGCGTTACAACTACCCAACGATTGAATAACAAAATGATAGAATCCGTCATTTTGTTATTCAAGAGTACTCCGGGTTATTGAGGGCGTCCTGAACATGGTGCCGACACAGAATCGAGTGAAGAAACAGGTGAATGCATGACCGTAAACACACATTTTGCAGCAGATGATAAAAAACGGCCGGTATTGCTGATCGTTATGGACGGGTGGGGGCTGGGCACAGGCGGCCCCGAAGATGCGATTGCGCAGGCATCCACGCCGGTTTTTGATCGGTTGTGGAAAGATTATGCTCATACCCGGCTGTTTACGCACGGCCATTACGTCGGGCTGCCATCAGACAAAGATATGGGGGGGTCGGAAGTAGGTCATTTGACCATGGGTGCCGGACTGGTGCTGGAGCAGGGGCCGACCCGGATCAATAATGCGATATCGGATGGTTCATTTTTTCAGTCTGAAGTTTTGCAGCGGGTGATTGCTGCAGGTAGGGCTGGCGGCGTATTGCATCTGACCGGTTTGCTCTCCGATGGTAATATCCATTCACATTTAAGTCATTTTCGGGCTGTCATTAATCATGCATTTGAATCCGGCATTAAAAATCTGCGTGTGCATGCACTGCTTGATGGCCGCGATGTTGGTATCCAGACCGCCCAGAAATTCGTCTCTGAACTGGAAGAAGATTTTGCTTTTATCAATAACCACGATGGCTTCTTTTATGCTTTTGCTTCGGGTGGTGGGCGCGAGCAGGTTGTGATGGATCGCGATCATAACTGGCCGAAGGTGGCTGAGGGTTGGGATTTGATGGTGCATGGCAAGGGGGAGCGCCGCTTCCCGTCCATGATGGCAGCGATTAATCATTTCAGATCTGAACAGGGTGATCTGGTTGATCAGGATATGCCGGGCTTTGTGATTGTAGATGATCAGGATCGACCCGTTGGCGCTATGGCGGATGGCGATGCAGTTATTATGATGAATTTCAGAGGTGATCGCGCCATTGAAATCACTGAAGCCTTTGAACTGGATGATTTCGACGGTTTTGATCGTGGTGTCCGTCCGGACATAACCTATGCCGGTATGATGGTTTATGATGAGGATCGAAATCTACCTGCGTTGCAATTGATGGGGGCGACCAAGGTGGAGAATCCGTTCGGCAAGCGCATTCTTGGCATGGGCATCAAGCAGTTCCGCCTCACCGAAACGCAGAAATACCCGCATGTGACATTCTTTTTCAATGGCGGTTATCGCAAACCGCTGGATGCTTCGATGGAAGATTATATTCTGATTGATTCGGATAAGGGGGTTTCATTTGCTGATGTACCACAGATGAAAGCGGCAGAGATAGCCGACAAGGCGGTTGCACTGATTGAAAGCGGGGAATACGGCTTCGGCCTGATCAATTTCGCCAATGCCGATATGGTCGGACATTGTGGCAAGGTAGCGCCTGCCATCACAGCTATTGAAACGGTGGATGCAGCGGTCGGGCGTATTGTGGATGCGTTGGAGAAGGCGGGTGGCGCGGCATTGATTACAGCTGATCACGGCAATGCCGAAGAGATGCTGGTCGATGCCAAAGATGGCAGCAAGGAGCCCTCCACCAAACATTCAACCAATCCGGTGCCATGCATGCTGTTTGACCCGACTTATGATGGTTCCTATCAATTGCAGCAGCTTGAAGGCGAGCATCAGCCGGGCCTGTCCAATCTGGCAGCTACCCTGTTTGAGGTGATGGGCTATGACGTGCCCGATGATCTGGATGCTTCGCTCATTTGTTAAGGAAAGGGCAATTTTTGCGCTGTCATTGAGTGATTCGCGATTGCAAGATGTTTGCATCGCAGCAATGATTCAGTGATTTTTGATTGAATAGCGACGCAAGTCGCGTTACAACTACCCAAC
>CAJXNE010000155.1 GCA_913056285.1 uncultured Zetaproteobacteria bacterium
AGATTCGCTCTCTTTCTGCCGGTCAATGCTTCCAGTTCGCCAGGCAAGGCTGGTTATTCTTTTTCAGATTTATCGCTGACTCCTCAGGTCAAAAGCACTTGTGAAATCAGGAGCGCTACTGGTTGGCATAGATATCCAGCAGTTGCCGGATCATCGCCTGATATGATGTGTGATGCTTTTTCGCTTCAGCTTTAAAGAAATCCACGCTTATCTGACTAAGAGTCATGGTTACTTTGACGTTATTATCTTTAAAAGCGAGTTCTTCGGGAGAGGGAAGGAAATCGTTAAGAATTCGGACTTCACCCAAGGGCTCATTGCTGTTGTAAGCAAAGGAAAACGCTTCGGACGAAACGGTATGCGCATTATTTCCATATTATCGACATTCAGCCTGACTACGCTCTGGCTCCTGCTATGCGGATTCACCCTGTCGCCAACACTCATTCCTGCTAAGCAAATTTTATCCGGCGGCCCGCCCAAAGATGGCATCCCCGCCCTGACCTACCCGAAAACCGAAACAGCCGAGGCCGCCAATCACTGGCTGAACGATCATGACCTGGTGCTGGGGATTGTTGTCGATGGCAAAGCGCGCGCTTATCCGATTCGCATCATGAACTGGCATGAAATCGTTAATGACCGAATCGGCCAGCACGCATTTGTGCTCAGCTATTGCCCTTTATGCGGCAGCGGTATGGCTTTTGATACCAATGACCGTTTCGGCGTATCGGGCATGCTCTACCAGTCCGATGTGTTATTATATGATAAAAAAACCGAAAGCCTGTGGTCGCAGTTGATGATGCAGGCTGTGGCCGGGCCGCGTGCGGGCGAGAAACTACGACAGTTTCCCATCGAACACAGTGCCTGGGTATCCTGGAAAACGGCCCATCCAGATACCGACGTATTATCGCGCCATACCGGTTATCATCGTGACTACAGCCGCAACCCGTATGCCGGCTATGAAGATGTCTCCGGCACCTATTTTCCGGTCTATAATCATGACGGACGTCTGCCCGCCAAAGCATGGGTGATTGGCCTAAGCATGGACAATCACCATATCGCATGGAAACTGGATGATCTCAAAACTACCGGTTCACACCAGATGCAATGGCGGCAGCACAAACTGGCCATTCGTGTGCAGGGCGAAAGCGTGCAAATCCGCGATACCGAATCGAACAGACTGCTGCCGGTTACCCGCCTGTACTGGTTTGCATGGACAGCATTCCACCCTGATACAGAACTATCTTCTGACTCGAAATATCTCCTGGAGCAAAAAGGCCGTTAATTTCAGCCTTTTCGATGCAAGCCCATGTGCGTATCAAATTCACGCTCAACCTGATCGGTTTCCAGTGAGTGATGCAGGATTAGATTCTTCAGATGATGATATCCTTCCAGTTCTAAACCATCAAAGTGGATCGCGACATACTCACCGTCCAAGCGAACTGCACAGCCGCATGCTTGAATGATAAGCTGTTCGCCTTCATCGCTATCTCCGCCAAGAATCATTTTAATGTCACAACGTTGATCAGCATCAAATGATTCGTTGGATGCAATGCGAACACCATTCAAGCTTACGTCTTCAGCAACGGCCTTAAATGTTTCCAGGCCATGGCGTTCAATTTCGATCCTGACCGGCACATCGACTCTGGAAAATTCACGTTGATTATCAGTATGACTCACTCAACACCCCGGATCTGTTTTATGGCCTGAGTATGACACAGGATAGCGGCGGCAAGGTCATACTGACCGAATAGGGCTGATCCATCCATGCCTTCTCTTCAGCATCCACCCCACCGGCGTTGCCCAGATTGGAGCCACCATAGATTTCAGAATCAGTATTGATCAGTTCGTGATAGTGACCGATCAACGGTACGCCCAACCTGTAGTCCTTGCGGGGAACCGGCGTCAGATTCACAACCACTACCACCGGACCGCCATTTTTATCGCGCCGAATAAAACTGAGCACAGATTGATTGGTATCATTGCAATCAATCCACTGGAATCCAGCCGGATCAAAATCGACCTCATGCAATGCAGGCACTTCCTTGTACAGATGATTCATATCCCGCATCATCAGTTGCAGGCCACGATGCGGCATGAACTGAGCCTGATCCCACGAAAGCGACGCATCGAAATTCCATTCCGGCCACTGGCCGAATTCCAGCCCGTTAAACTGTAGTTTCTTGCCCGGATGCGCATACATATAGCCATAGAGCAAACGCAGGTTGGCAAATTTCTGCCAGTCATCACCCGGCATCTTTTGCGGCATCGAGCCCTTGCCATGCACCACTTCATCATGTGAAAACGGCAGAATGAAATTCTCGGTGAAGGCGTAGACCATCGAGAAGGTCAGCGTATGGTGATGGTAGGAGCGGTGAATCGGGTCTTCTTCAAAATAGGAGAGGGTATCGTTCATCCAACCCATATTCCATTTCATGGTAAAGCCCAACCCGCCCAGATAGGTCGGACGGGATACCATCGGCCATGACGTCGATTCCTCGGCCATCGTTACAGCGCCGGGAAAACGTTCATGCACGAGGCAGTTGAACTGCTTCAAAAACTCGACCGCTTCGAGATTTTCGCGACCGCCGAATTTATTTGGCCGCCATTCACCTTCCTCGCGCGAATAATCCAGATACAACATCGATGCCACGGCATCGACCCTTAACCCGTCGATATGAAATTCATCGAGCCAGAACATGGCTGATGCAATGAGGAAATTGCGCACCTCATTGCGGCCGAAATTGAAAATATAGGTACCCCAGTCCTTATGTTCGCCTAACCTCGGATCTTCGTGTTCATATAGCGGCGTACCATCGAATCGCGCCAGTCCGTGTGCATCTTTGGGAAAATGCGCTGGCACCCAATCAAGAAATACGCCAAGACCGGCCTGATGGCAGTAATCGATAAAATAACGGAAATCGTCCGGTGTGCCGAAACGGCTGGTCGGAGCGAAATAACCCACCGTCTGATAACCCCATGAACCATCGAACGGGTACTCTGTAATTGGCATCAGTTCGATATGGGTATATCCCATCCAGCTACAGTATTCGACCAGTTGATGCGCCAGTTCGCGATAGTTCAGATATTCCGAGCCATCGCCGCCGCGCCGCCATGAACCCGGATGTACCTCATAAATGCTCATCGGTTTGTCAGAAGCCTGATGCACCGGGCGCTCCGTGATCCAGTCGTTATCGTTCCACTGATAAACCTTGCAATTATGCACCACGCTGGCGGTTGCCGGCCTGAGTTCCATCTGCTGGGCATACGGGTCGGCTTTTTCAAATACATCGCCATTCTGGGCGCGAATTTCAAACTTGTAGGTTTCACCCTCGCACAGACCCGGAATAAAGATTTCCCATACGCCGGAAGAACCGCGCACACGCATCTGATGTTCACATCCATTCCAGTGATTGAAATTACCCACCACGGAAACGCGCGATGCTGCCGGTGCCCAGACTGCGAAACCAACTCCGCTTACCCCTTCATGCTCGCGCACATGCGCGCCCATAATACGATATTTCTCAAAATGGTTACCCTCACCAATCAGGTGCAGATCCATTTCCCCGAGGAATGGTGAAAAGCGATACACATCATCCAGCTCCCAGCGATGGCCCTCGCCATTTTCAATACGGAAACGATAGGTTTTATCGAAATTACCACCCTTCCAGTCTTTCTCAAACACATCCGTGCCTTCAATGCGCTTCATCACCTGGGCTCTGCCGCCCTCGGGCAGCAACCACATTTTCTCAGCCTGCGTGCTTAATGCACGGACAATCACACCGCCATCCGGGTGTTCATGCATACCCAGCCAGCCAAACGGATCGTGTGACCGCGCTTCAACAACTGCCCAAGCTTCAGGTGATAAAATCGGTTTCTTCATGCCTTGCCTCACTTTTTATTTCGTACAATCCCCCTTTGACAAAGGGGGATACAGGGGGATTCCAATCAGGTGATGACTGTTGGTTTATCGCGCCCGGTCAGTTGTTGCAATTGCGACACTTCACCCGCAGCTGCAATCATATCTGCCAGTGCATCCTGCGCATCCAGTCCGTGTTTATTCTGATCAGCTTCATAGGATTCCAGATACAGACGAATCGTGGCTCCGCTGGTGCCGGTGCCGGAGAGACGGAAAATAATACGCGAACCATCCTCAAACAGAATACGTACGCCCTGATTCTCGCTAACGCTGCCATCCACGGGATCGGTATACGCAAAATCATCACAGTTCGCCACAGTGCGTCCGGCCAGTTCCGTACCCGGCAGTGACTCAAACTGATCGCGCACGTTTTGCAGCACCTGATTCGCTGCATCTGTATCCACGCCTTCATAATCATGGCGGGAATAATAATTGCGCCCGAATTTAGACCAGTGATCGGAGAGAATCGCTTGCACAGATTCTTTACGCACAGCCAGGATGTTAAGCCAGAACAATACAGCCCACAGCCCGTCTTTTTCGCGCACATGATTCGAACCCGTGCCGAATGACTCCTCACCGCACAATGTAACGCGATTCGCATCCATCAGATTGCCGAAGAATTTCCAGCCGGTCGGTGTTTCATAGCAATCCAGCCCCAGCGATTCGGCCACACGATCCGCAGCCGCCGAAGTCGGCATCGAACGCGCCACACCGGCAATGCCGTTCGCATAGCCCGGTATCAGCTTGGCATTGGCCGCCATCACCGCCAGCGAATCACTTGGCGTTACAAAGAAATGATTACCGAGGATCATATTGCGGTCGCCATCGCCATCGGATGCCGCACCAAAATCAAGTGCATCGTCGCTATACAGCATATCCACCAGTTCATGCGCATAGGTCAAATTTGGATCCGGATGACCGCCGCCAAAATCCTCTTTCGGCTCGCCATTGGTCACCGTGCCGGCAGGCGCTCCCAGCAAGCCTTCAATAATGGCTTTGGCATAGGGGCCG